>JAGYMP010000275.1 GCA_018400565.1 Bacilli bacterium
CGCCAAGTTCATCGTTCAACTTTGCGGCGCGTTCAAGCAGACGCGAATGGAGATAAAACACATCGCCCGGGAACGCTTCGCGTCCCGGCGGACGCCTGAGCAACAACGAGAGTTCGCGGTAAGCGATCGCATGTTTTGTCAAATCATCGTAAACGACAAGCACGTGTTTCCCCGAAAACATGAATTCCTCGGCAATCGTCACACCTGTGTAGGGAGCCAGATAAAGAAGCGGGGCCGGCTCACTCGCGGATGCGGCGACGATGATGGAATAATCCATCGCCCCGTGTTCTTTGAAGGTTTCATACACATCAAGGACGGTCGATTCCTTTTGACCGATGGCGACATACACACAGATGACATCGGAATCCTTCTGATTCAGGATCGTGTCCACCGCAATCGAAGTCTTACCGGTTTGACGGTCGCCGATGATGAGTTCGCGTTGTCCGCGCCCGATCGGAACCAATGCATCCAAAACTTTGATACCGGTCTGCAGCGGCTGATCGACACTCTTTCTGGCCATTACCCCGGGCGCTTTTTGTTCAACCGGGCGGGTCTTGTCGGATTCGATCTTCTCTTTTCCGTCAATGGCCATGCCGAGCGGGTTGATCACACGTCCGATCAGATTCTCACCGACGGGAACCTGTAAGATGCGGCCTGTCGTCTTGACGACATCCCTTTCTTTGATCTTGTCGGGGTCGTTCAGCAAAATGGCGCCGACATTGTCTTCCTCAAGGTTCTGGACCATACCGAAAACGTCATGCGGAAATTCCAGAAGTTCCCCGCTCATCGCCTCATCGAGTCCGTGGACCAAGGCGATGCCGTCGCCTACGGAGACGACCGTGCCGACATTTTCCGTTTTGGTTTTCTTTTCGTATTGCTTGATTTGTTCTTTCAACAAAGAACTGATTTCCACCGGATCGATTCGCATCGCTTCCACCTCTTATTTCGTCAAGTCGTCTTGCATCGTCATTAACAGATTCCGTATGGTGCCATCCCACACATTCCCGTCATATTCAATGCGAAGCCCGCCTTTGAGCGTCCTATCGACTTTCTCGTTCAAGTCGATGTCGGCGGACAGTTTGTTCTTCATGATTGCTTTGATTCTCTTTTTATCCTTCTCTTTCAATGGCTCGGGGACAAAAACATCCACATGTTTCTTCTTGGCCGATCGCATCACACGTTTTTTAAACGCCTTGTGGATGTCATCGATCAAGCCGAGCCGGCCGTTGTCGAGCAAGACAAACAAAAAATCACGGAAAAGTGTGTCTTCCAGACTTTCTTTCAGCACATCTTTCTTCTCTTTCAGCGTCACACCCGGATGGGAGAAGAATCGCTCGCCGTCGTCTCCGAGCGCATCGACAAAGGCTGAGAACCGCTGTTTGACGTCACCGGTCACGCCATTCTCTTCTGCCAGCGCAAACAATGCATCGGCATATTCCTCTTTTGCGGAAGACATCATTCATCCCCGCTTTCGGTGTTTTCCAAATGCTTGACACTGAGATTTTGGTAATTTGTGACATCAAGCTCTCTTTCGATGATTTTTTCGGCCAGCAGGACGGCCATGTGCAATGCGTCTTTTTTCAGTGAATCCTTGGCCTTCCTTGTTTCGGCTGCAATTTCCTGTTTTGAGGATTCCATGTATGCATCGGCTTTGTTCCGGGCATCCTCCAGGATTTCCCTTCGTTCCCGGTCGGCTTTCTTCTTCGCCTCATCAACGATTGATTTCGAGCGTTCACGTAATTCCTGATATTCCCGCTCGCGTTTCTCTTTGAGGGCTTCCGCCTCTTCGTTCGCGGTTTCCGCCTCTTGGTATTCCTGTTCCATCAAAGCTCGCCGCTCCTCGATGTAAGCGGTGATTTTGCTCCAAAAGAATTTTTTGACGATCAGAACGAGAAACAATGTGGCCGCGATCTGAACGAAAACATCCAAAAGCGAGACGCCGAGCGCCGCTTCAATGGTTTCGTTGACGGCATTTGTGATTTCCTCGAGGAAACCCATGGTCATTCCTCCCCAAAATAACGATCAGAAGATGTGGCGATTATTTCCCGATCAGAAGAATCGCAACGAGCAATGCATAAAGTCCGGTCGTTTCGGCGACGGCCTGTGTGACAAGCGTCGTCACCAATATTTTTCCCTGTGCTTCCGGCTGTCTGCCGACGGCTTCGGCCGCTTTTCCGGACGCAAATCCCTGTCCGATTCCGGCACCCACACCGGTCAAAATCGCGATGCCCGCCCCTAAATAGGCCATACCGCTTGAATAGGCATCATTGTAATCTGAAGCAAACTGGATGGCTGAAGCTAAGATTGATTCTAACATGATTATCCTCCTATGGTTTCAATTTTATTTCAATGGATTGTCAATACGATTATACCGGATCGGCGGCCATCGAAAGATTGACCACCGACAGCATGAAGAACACAAAAGCCTGGATCAGACCGAAGAAAATGTCAAACACGGCATGCACGAACACGCCGGCGAAAATGCCTGCCGACCAATGGAGCGCCGTATAAACCATGGCGGCAATTACCGCACCGCTCATTAAATTACCGAAGAGACGAAGCCCCATCGTGAGCGGGGTTGATATCTCTCCGATCAGATTGATGGGTAACATGAGGGGCGCG
>JAGYMP010000276.1 GCA_018400565.1 Bacilli bacterium
AACCTATGCAACCTGGTGGATCCGTCAGGCAATCACACGCGCAATCGCCGATCAGGCCCGCACAATCCGCATCCCGGTGCATATGGTGGAAACCATCAATAAACTGGTGCGCACACAGCGCATGCTGACACAGAAACTGAAACGCGAACCCCACCCCGAGGAAATTGCCGCGGAGATGGATATTTCTCCGGAAAAGGTCCAAATCATCCAAAAGGTCGCCCAGGAACCCATTTCCCTTGAGGCACCCGTCGGGGAGGAAGAAGATTCTTCACTCGGTGATTTCATCGCCGATCCCGATACCCCGACGCCCTATGAATTCACGTCCAAAGAGATGCTGAAGCGCGAGCTTGATTCCGTGCTTGAAACACTGACGGACCGTGAGGAAAAAGTCCTGCGCATGCGTTTTGGACTTCTTGACGGAAGAACAAGAACTTTGGAAGAGGTCGGTAAGGAGTTCGGGGTCACTCGCGAGCGCATCCGCCAAATCGAGGCAAAAGCACTGAGAAAACTCCGTCACCCCTCGCGAAGCAAAAAACTGAAGGACTTCTCAAACGGAAAGTCATGAACAATCGTTTGAAAACCGCTTTGTCATATATAAAAGGCCACAGGTTTTTGGCCGACATCGGGACCGATCACGCTTATTTGCCGATTGAGGCCGTCCGTTCCGGGGCGGTCAGACAGGCAATCGCTTCCGATCTGCGCGATAAACCACTTAAACGGGCAAAATCGAACGTCGAAGAGGCCGGGTTATCGACAAAGATTCAAATTGTCAAAGGCAACGGTCTTGAAGTGCTTGTGCCCGGTGTCGATGTCGTTTCCATTTTGGGCATGGGCGGAATCACGATTCGTGAGATGTTGTCACAAGATGATTTGAAACATGTCGATCGCCTCATTCTCTCCCCGAATTCCAAGCCCGAGGTTGTCCGCACCTGGCTTGAGAATCATCATTTTGAGATTATCGATGAATCATTTGTCCGCGAACGCGCACATGATTATGTGATTATTGTGGCCCGGACGGGTTCCATGCATTTATCGAAGATTGAAAAGGAGTTCGGACCTTGTGTCATTCGAAAAAAACAAACCGGTTTTGTCCGTATGGTTGAACGTAAGATTGCAACCCTTGAATCGGCACGGCAAAAAGCCCGTTCCGAAAGCGAACGATTGCGCATCATGTCCAGAATTGAGACGATGAAGGAGCTGATTGAATGAACCGCATCGAAATCATCCGGCATCTTGAAGAAAGATATCCGCCCGAGTTGGCATATGAATGGGACAATGTCGGGCTGATGGTCGGTTCACTCAACAAACGAACCCGGCGTGTGCTTTTGACACTTGATGTCACAAAGGATGTCGTCAAAGAAGCGATCGATAAAAACGTTGATTTGATCGTATCCCACCATCCGTTTATCTTTTCGCCGATCTCCGCAATCAAGACCGAGACCCCGAAGGGCTGGATTATAGAGAAACTGATCAAAAAAGGCATCACCGTCTATTCAGCCCATACGAACTTCGACCAGGCGGAAGGCGGCATGAATGACGTACTGGCCGGCGCCATCGGCCTCAATGATACGCGCCTGCTTGACATTGAAGCGAACATCGGGCGCATCGGCGAGATCGAGGCGATGACATATGACGCTTTTGCGTCCCACGTGAAAAGCGTGCTTGAGATCGATCATATCCGCATCATCAACCCCAAATCGTCTTTGGTTGAACGTGTGGCGATATCCGGCGGATCCGGCACCAAACACATGTATGCCGCCAAAATGAAACGTGCCGATGTGTTTTTAACGGGTGACGTCGATTATCACAGTGCGGTTGATGCGAAGGAAATGGGTCTTTCCATGATGGATATCGGTCATGTGGCCGAGAAAATTTTCAAAAACCATCTCAAAAAAGAACTGGATGAGCGCTTTCCGGATTGTGAGATTATATTGAGCGACACCCAAGAAGATCCATTTGAAATAAGGTGAGCCAAGCGGTTCATCTTTTTTTTAAAAGTTTTTGTTGTCAAGATCGATAAGGTATGTTATGATATGTTTTGAAATTCAAAATAATTGATATTCAAAACAAAGG
>JAGYMP010000277.1 GCA_018400565.1 Bacilli bacterium
ATGATCATGATCGTCGGCACCAGACGCAAACTCGCCTTGCGCGATATGCTCGCAAAAATCAGAGTTGTCAAAGCCGGATACGGCTATTGATGAATATACATTGATTCCTTAGGAGGAAAAAGTATGTTACAGACACCATTTTTGGCAATGGACCCATTTGGTATCATTGTGTTGATTGCCGTATTGATCATCGTGGTCATTTATATCGGCACACGCATCAAAATCGTTCCTCAGGCAACACAGTATGTCGTTGAACGCATGGGAAGTTACTATGTCACATGGGACGCAGGACTCCATTTTCTCGTTCCTTTCATCGACCGCATCAAAAAAACTTATGATGCGCGTGGACGTATCACGGACCATGTCATCTTAAAAGAGCAGGTTCTTGACTTCCCGCCGCAGGCCGTGATCACGAAAGACAACGTCACGATGCAGATTGACACCGTCGTCTTTTTACAGGTCACCGACACCAAGCAATACATCTACGGTGCGGAAAACCCCGGTCTTCTGATCGAACAGTTAACCGCTACCACACTCCGTAACATCATCGGTGAACTTGAACTTGACCAAACACTCACGAGCCGCGATCTCATCAACGAAAGAATGCGGGTCATCCTCGATGAAGCAACCGATCCATGGGGCATCAAAATCAACCGCGTGGAACTTAAAAACATCATTCCGCCGAAAGAAATCCGCGAAGCCATGGAAAAACAAATGCGCGCGGAACGCGAACGCCGTGAATCAATCTTGATCGCCGAAGGTAAAAAAGCTTCCGCAATTTTGGAAGCCGAAGGTGAAAAATCAGCCGCGATCTTACGTGCGGAAGCGAAAAAAGAAGCCAACATCCGCGAAGCAGAAGGTGAAGCAGAAGCCATCCTCAAAGTTCAGGATGCGACCGCAAAAGGTATCGAACTCGTCAAAAACGCCAAAGCAGACAGCGCAGTCCTGACCTTGGAAGCCTACAAAGCCATGCAGGAAGTTTCCAAAGGACAAGCCACGAAGATCATCATCCCATC
>JAGYMP010000278.1 GCA_018400565.1 Bacilli bacterium
TAAACAAATTTTATTTTTTTGTAGTGTCCGCTTGACAGGGACTAGTTCAAAAGGCGGGGCTTGTTTTAATTCAATTTCGGAAGATATTGATACAAGTCACTGGGTGTATTTTCTTTGGTCAACGCTTCATCCAAAGGACAATCCGTGATCTCAATTCCGTCTGAGATGATGGCGCGGCCGTCTTTTCCCTCTTTGAGGAGATCGACAGCATACGATCCCATCTTGCTGGCGAGGATGCGGTCAAAGGCACTGGGTGTGCCGCCCCGTTGGATGTATCCGAGGACACTCGCACGGGCATCATAGGCGGTATGTTCCTGGATATCACGTGCCAACTCCGTCACATCCGTGATATTCTCGGCGACGACAATGATCAAATGGCGCTTGCCGATTTCTTTGGCTTTTTTTACGTTTTCCAAAACGTTCGCTTTGTCAAAACCGGTGTCATTGGTGATAACGATCTCCGCTCCGCAGGCCACGCCGGAGAAGATGGCCAAATCACCGCAATTCCTTCCCATGACCTCAACAACGGTGCATCGTTGGTGCGAAAATGACGTGTCCCTTAGTTTATCAAGGGCATCGATGGCCGTGTTCAGGGCAGTGAAGAAACCAATCGTGTACTCGGTCGATGCGATGTCGTTGTCGATGGTGCCGGGGATGGCGATGGTTTTGAGACCGAGCCTGCTGAGATCGAGTGCCCCGCGGTACGTGCCGTCACCGCCGATGACGATAAGCGCATCGATGTTGCGGTTCCTGAGTTGTTCGATGGCTCTTTTTTGATATGCTTCTTGCTTAAATTCCGGAAGACGTGAGGATCCCAATATGGTGCCCCCTCGTTCCAATATCTGACCGACGTCATTTCGGACCATTTCCTTTATGTTACCTTCCACAAGTCCTTTGTACCCGTCATGGACGGCGTAAGGTATCATGCCATAGTACAAGGCGGTCCTTACCACGGCACGGACAGCTGCGTTCATGCCGGGGGCATCCCCTCCCGATGTGAGCACTGCGATATTCATCATGATTCCTCCTTCAAAGATCTGATGTTGTTGATGATGATTTGCCATTTATCGTTGCGTTTCTCTTTTTTACCGTGAAAAAACATGGTTTTGTTCGTATCAAGATGATGCTTC
>JAGYMP010000279.1 GCA_018400565.1 Bacilli bacterium
TTTGTGTGCGTTGCGCGTGGCGAAGGAACTGATGAAATAGATGATGGCATAAATCACGCCGATGTATATTTTTTGGTTTTCCTCGATCGTAAACCTCTCAATCACGACAAGGCCGATCGAAATCGAAATGATCAAGGGCTGGATGTAGTCCTTGATGCTCTTAAAACCGGCCTGGAATGCGGAAGCATCAAAGACAAAACCGCGGACTTTATTTGTCTTCATGACATATTTGATGCTTTGCCAGTTTTCTTTAAGAAACAAACCCAGTTTAAAAGATGACTGCTGTTTTTGGTTCATGTATTTTGGGTATGTGAGAATCATGAACAAATCAATCGCGAAGGGGATGATGGCGATTAAAAAAAGATAGCGGATCTCAGGAAGCCATAAGACGAAAACGATTGAGACGATGCTCATGACCATCGAGCCGATCAGTGACATCGAGCGGGTCTGTCCGTAAACCATGCTTTTGGATTCTTCGATGTCTTCTTTGTCCAAAAACTGCATGATCATCGATTTGTGTGTTCCTGACCGGAAAGCTTCGCCGAGACCGTACAGCACCATGGCTAAGATGAAGATCAAGAATGATTGTCTGACACCGCCGATAAAGAATAAAATGAATGAAACGATATAAAAAACAAAACACAGGGCAAGTTCTGATTTTTTGCCGTGTTGGTCGGCGATGACTCCTGAAGGAATCTCAAATACATATTTGATGATCTCCCGGACCGAAATTAAAATCCCGACTTTAAAAAGATTTAAGTCAGACGCAAGAAAAAAGATGATGATATAAGGTTCGAAGAAGCGCAGATTCTTTAAAAAGCCATACATGCCGAATTTGAACATCTGCGTTTTATGCTGTTTGATGCTTGCCATGGTATCATTCCTTTGCGTGTATCAGGCAAAATTGGGTGTGATTAGGCAATAACATTGATGATATTGCAAATAGCTCTATTCATAGTGTACCATATCAGAAGGAAAATACATCCATCAATATGATCATCTTGAATGGTCTGAAACCCCTTTTGCGGCATAAAGAAGCTCAAAAGAAAAACACACCGCGGCAAACGGTGTGTTTTTCCGATGGAGGAAAAGTCATTGGTTTATTTCTTTCGATACCATAAGTACCCAAGGATGAATAGAAAACCGTAAAACAACTGGCTTGCCTGAAACAGACCGCACGAGGAAGTGTCTTCATCGCCGGGTTCATCAATTTGGTTTCTTGTTGTGACGGTCGCCTCGTCTGTCGTCGTGATGACTGCGGTTGTGGTGGTTTGCGTGGTTTCGGTCGTGGTAATCGGATCATCACCATTTCCGTCATCGATGGGCTCGCCGACAATCAAAACTGCATTGGACACGCCGCGTAATTCACCGTCCGACGGGGCATTCATAACATCAAGTTCATTTGTTTCAAGATTTCTCAGCAAACAGGACGAACTGCCGCCGCCGTCCAATTCAAGCGCTGTGTGATAACCAAAATCCTCGTTGATGGAGGCCAATTCACCGAGGGTAACACCCGGAATGCCAGTTTGCCGTCCGTCGACAACGGTGATGCCGATTTCACCTTCACGGCTCACGGCGATGGAGGTTCGCGGATGACGTGAATACACATTGCCGCGGATTGGTTCGGGAAGTTTGTCACCGTGGTCAAACAAAATCTGCCAGCCGCCGATGATGTAATCCATTTCTTCCCACTGACCTGTTGGATAAGGATAAACCTCCAAGGTTGATTCGTTTGTTATGTTGTCTTTCAACGACTGATAGGCTTCGGAATCCCCGTTTGCCGCCAGGACAAACGTGTTTTCGTTCACATTCATGTCATCGGCGCCAAAAGTGAAGGCCGACACATCACTCAATGGCTGCCCCACATAGTGTTGTTCGGAATCATTGTCAATGGGTTCATCACTGATTCTTATTTTCGCAAGGTTGTCGCCCTGGACCACAGATGAGGCATCCGGTGTGAAAATACCGATTTCATCCTCTAAAAGGGTTTGATTCATCCGGTTCACGTGATACTCGTCCACAAGAGTGTCCGCTTCGTCATAAAGCAATAATTTATAGCCGTATTCCACATCCCCGATCCTTGTTTTATGAGCACCCGAAAAACCGAAGGAATTTTTATCATAATGTCCAAGGCGCAGCAATTGGCCCTCTACGGCATAAAAACCGACAGGCCAGCCGGTCTCGAAGCTGAAGAAGTCCCCGTTGAATGCTGCATAGACGACTTTTCCCGTTTCGATTTCATAATCAAGTGCAATCTCCCTGACCGTCGAAAGACCCTGGGCCTCCGGACCGAAAAGCATATCATGCAGGACAATCTCAAAATCACTGTACCGTCCCAGTTCGACATTATGGACGATATGTGTGTCCGGTCCCGCCCCGTCGATGACATACTTGTTGTAAGCGATGTCCGCGACCATGACATTTTCGTGGCTTTCCACGGTTCCGATCTGAAACGACATGTCATCGGCACTGACGACTTGGGCGATGAAACCAAACACTGCCAACACGAACACGATCAAGAATTTCTTCATTTCGACTCATTCCCTCTTTTAGATAAATATGTTCCTTCATCTTCATGATACAACCTATTGACTGAAAAAAAATATCAAATCCCGATAAAATACCCAGAAAAACAAATGAAGATGGTTCTGAATGATATAATAAAGACAATCAATCATGATAATCGTTCATCGGTTCGGAGGAAATATCACCATGAAGAAAATCACATTGTTTCTTATGATGTTTTTAATTATTTTTGTTTTGGCCTGTCAGGGAAGTCCGTCAACGACACAAGGCGAGACAACGACAGTCTCATCCACTTCGGATGATCCATCAACGGAAACATCCACGCAAACAACAACAAATGCAACCAACACAACCCGCACTGTTACAACGACTGATTCCGGTGAAATCCAATCCTGTGAGGAAAGAGGACTTGACATGTGTGCATTTCGTTTATCAGAAGCATTACCCGACGGTAGCTTTGATTTCTTGGCATCTTTCGATGATTTAAGCGATGCGCAGCAAATCCTGAATGAACGCACCGATCCGAATCTGGTTGTCATCGATGATGACGAAACTGTGCTGGACATGAAATACGGGGCTGTCAATTTTAAGACAAAATCCATCAGCGAGATAACGACGATTGGTCATGTGAACTTTCCCCATCCAACCTATGTCAACGGTCATTACAATGTCGACGGGGTTTATCTGGGTGCTGAGGGCACAATTGTTTACGGCATGATAGCCGGGGTCCGTTTCGAAGTCGTCAACAGCGAAATCGAACTCATCCCCGATGCCCACCTCAACGACAGTTACTCCTACTACGAGATCGCGGACGGGGAATTGGTCCACCGCATCACATATAATCTAAGGACATCATCGTACGGCAGCATCGGTGCCATCGACATCGCACCGGGATATCTCGAAACCGGTGTGCGTTACTATAGTTATGACAACCACTATTTTTACACGGATTTCAGACAGATGACCGATGATTTGAAAAACGGGACATACGAGCATGCCGTGAATGCCGAGTCCCCTTACTATAACTATTATCAGTACTTGTCCTTCCGCAGCAAGACGAACTACACGGCAGAGGAATTAAACACATACATTTCCGCGAACGTGGGAACGACAAGCGGAATATACGACACGGGGGAGGATTTCATCAATGCCCAGAATGAGGTATATGTCAATGCGGCGATGGAGCTTGCCTTTGCGATCCATGAAAGCGGCTGGGGCAGCAGCCGGATCGCCCGTGACAAAAACAATCTCTTCGGGATCAATGCGTATGACAGCGATCCTTACGGAAGCGCAACGAGTTTTGATACCGTGCAGGACTGCATCGAATATCATGTGCAGCATTTTCTCGGCACACGTTATTTCGATCCGGAATATTATGTGTCGTTCGGCACGAATTTCGGCAATAAATACCAGGGCATGAACTACAAATACGCCAGCGATGCCTTTTGGGGCGAGAAGATCGCCAAGCATTATTACATGATGGACAAAGCACTGGGTTTCAAAGACCGCAACCATTACGAGATTGCTTTGCTTGATCCTGAGGCGGTCGGATATTACGGTGCGGATAAATCCAGTCCCGTTGTGTATGACCCTGAGACCTATACATACAAAGGCCTCCGGATTCCCTTTGCGGTGATGAAGGAGAAGGATGAGTTCTATCAACTCCGCTTGCCGTTGGCCTTAAATGACAACCATGAGATGGACTCATACGAGGTCATGGGTCCGACGGATGTTTTTCATGTGGACAGAAGCGATGTTATCATCATCAATTGAATGATTTCATATGTGGATAACGAGGTGACAGAATGAATATTATAGCATGCGTCAAACAAGTCCCGGCTTCGAGCGAAGTCGATGTCGACCCCGAAACCGGTGTATTGATCCGTGACGGTTCGAATGTGAAGATGAATCCCTATGACTTATATGCGCTTGAAGCGGCGTTTGAGATAAAGGAAACATTTCCGGATTGCCTCATCAATGCCGTTACCATGGGACCGCCGAGCGCGAAAAAAGTCCTGGAAGAAGCTTTGGCGATGGGGGCCGACCGGGCAACTCTGATCACCGACAGGGCTTTTGCGGGTGCCGATGTGTTGGCGACCTCCTATACCCTAAGCCAGCTGATTGAACACATCGGCGGATACGATCTGGTGATCTGCGGTAAGCAGACCACCGATGGCGACACTGCACAAGTGGGACCGGAAATGGCCGAGTTTTTGGATATCCCGCATATCCCCTATGTCACTGACATCCTGGAAATCACCGATGAACACATCATAGCGAAAAGTTCGTTTGACGGCCATGATGAAATATCCAAAGTCATGTTGCCGTGCCTGCTGACGATCGATAAGGGACACCGTGTGCCCAGACTGCCTTCCTTCATCCGCAAGCGTGCGATGAAAGACGTGCCGATCGGATCAGTGTCATTGTCGGATCTCAATGACGACAATCCCGACCATTACGGTTTGAACGGATCTCCGACACAAGTCGAGAAAGTATTCCCGCCTGATAAAACGAGGGAATCAAAAAAAATCCACGGCACAAAGGAAGTTGCCGCTGATGCGATTGTATCCTTGTTGAAAGAACGTAAATTTTTGTAGGTGAATGTATGGCGTACATTAAGGTCAACCAAGACAAAGTCAATAAAAAAACAGCGGAGACACTGATCGGTCTTTGTCCGTTTAATGCGTTTGAATACAAAGACGGAAAACTTTCCATTACCTCTGCATGCAGAGTGTGCAAAATTTGTGTGAAAAACGGACCGGAAGGTGTTTGTGAATTCGTGGAAGAAGCGAAAGCAAACCTGGACCGTTCAGCACACAAAGGCATCACCGTATACGTCGAACAGCGCCACAACCACCCGCATCCCGTAGCCTGGGAGTTGATCGGCAAAGCCAAGGAACTGGCCGAGATAAGCGATGAACCCGTCTATGCCCTCATCATCGGCGAGGATGTCGATTCGATTGCCGAAGAAGCTTTGTCATACGGCGTCGACAAAGCGTTTGTCTATGAAAACGATGCGTATCATGATTTCAATGTCGAACGCTATGTGAATGTGATTGAGACATTTAACGAAACCTATCATCCGAACACGATTCTTTTCGGGGGGACTTCCGAGGGGCGCAGTTTCGCGCCGAGAGTCGCCGCACGCCTGAAAACGGGTTTGACTGCCGATTGCACGAAATTGGACATCCGTCCAAACGGAGACCTTTTGCAGATACGTCCCGCTTTCGGCGGCAACATCATGGCCAAAATCCATACCCCCGCGCACAGGCCGCAACTCGCGACGATCCGCCATAAGATTTTCGATGCGCCAAAGAAGACGGATCCTTTCGGTGAAATCATCCGTGAAGATTGTTCCGACATCGACACTTCCACCCGCATCGAACTTCTAAAATCGACCAACAAACCAAAGGTCAAAGACATCTCCGAGGCCGAGATCATCGTCGCCGTCGGCCGGGCTTTCAAAAAAGAGAAAGATCTTCAACTCATCAAGCCGTTGGTTGAGCGGTTGCATGCCGAAGTGGCCTGTACGAGGCCTTTGATTGAAAACGGTTGGTTCGATCCCAGACGGCAGATCGGGTTGAGCGGAAGAACAGTGAAGCCGAAATTGATCGTCAATCTCGGCATCAGCGGCGCGA
>JAGYMP010000280.1 GCA_018400565.1 Bacilli bacterium
ATGATAATATCGTCGCCAAAATATTGATTGATAAATTCGGGCTTTCGCAAACGTGGTCGGGGGCCGTGTTGGCACTCGACAATGTGCTTGCGCTTGTGCTGATACCTTTGTTTGGAAGTTTATCTGATAAAACAAGCACGAAATACGGCAAACGCACACCGTATATCATTGTCGGTACGGTGATTGCCGCATTCGCGTTTTTGTCCCTTTCTTTTGCCGATGCCAAGCAAACGAACACATTGGAGACAAAAACCGAGATTATCGAAACATACAATGATGTTAAGTCGACGGAAGATTTATCGGTCGGGCAGTGGCAGTTGATTGTGTCTGATTTGCAAGACACACGGGATGACTTTCTGGCCGACGGCAAGATTACCGCCGATCAATATACCAACGTCAATGAATCTTTCCTCAATCCGCTGGATGACTATCTGACGGATGAAGTCGGGAATACGATTGATGCCGATGAACGGGAACAGATCAACGAATATTTCTATGGTTATTTAAACAACAGGGCCTGGGAAGTGACCGCTTCGAATCCCACGGTTTTCATCGTTTTCATCGCTGTGTTGTTTATCGCACTGGTATCGATGTCGACGTTCCGTTCACCGGCTGTGGCACTGATGCCGGATGTGACAATGAAACCTCTCCGCAGCAAAGCAAATGCCGTTATCAACCTGATGGGGACGTTCGGCGGCATTCTGGCGATCCTGATCGCAAAAGTCTTTATGCTGGACAACCTTTCCTATGTGGATTACACGCCCGCATTCGTCACGGTTGGGGTGTTGATGCTTGTTTTTCTTGTGGTTTTCCTGTGGAAGGTCAAAGAACCTGTTTGGCGTCGCGAACGCGAGAAAGACGAAAAGATCTTTGGCATCACCGAGGAAGAAGAAGCGCGGATGGAAGATGAAACCGTCGACGAATTGTCAAAAGAGAAAAAGCATTCGCTATATCTGATTTTGTTTTCCATCGCGCTTTGGTTCACCGGGTACAATGCGGTGACGTCGAAGATATCGGATTACGCCCCGAAAATTCTCAACATGGGTTATTCGATGCCGATATTGATCGCTCAGGGCGCCGCTCTTCTTGCTTTCTTGCCAATCGGTATTATTGCGACAAAAATCGGCAGACGAAAAACCATTTTGGGGGGCATTATCATTTTGACCACGTGTTTCGGTACGGTTTACTTTCTCACGCCCGAAACATCATGGCTCATGTATGTGCTTTTCGCATTCACGGGTATCGGCTGGGCCACGATCAATGTTAATTCGTATCCGATGGTCGTGGAACTTGCCAAAGGATCGAACGTAGGAAAATACACCGGGTATTATTACACGTTCTCCATGGCGGCACAGATCATGACGCCGATTTTATCCGGTTTTTTCATGGATCTTTTCGGCAGGAAGGCACTTTTCCCCTATGCAGCATTTTTTGTGGCATCGGCCTTCATCACGATGTTGTTTGTCAAACATGGTGATTCGAAAGTTATCAAAAAGAAAACGATTCTTAAAGATGTTTGATGATTTTCTTATATACATTAAAAAAATGTTGCCCCACTGAGAGGCAACATTTTTTTAATGTATATAACGAATGTCTTATTCAGGGATAAAATCCTCAAAGACCGCATTGTCGTAATGGGTGCGTGTCCATTTGAGTTCTTCCTGTGTCCGTGCGCAATAAGCAAGTACGATCTTACCTTGTTTTTTAGCCCGGTTGACAAAGCGGTTTGGTAATTCGTTAATATTATAGTTGATGAAATCCGGTGTTGAACGTCTGTTGAAATACATGCGTTTCAACAGGAACTTTTTCCAAAACACCAAGGATTTATCTTCTTTGAAATATTCGGCGATTTGTCCTCTGGGAACACGGGGCATGTTCTCACTGAACCAGATGAGCGTATAAGGATGGAACGATTGGACGGCATAAAGACCGTCATAGTCCTTGATTTGTTTTGCGAACGCTTTTGCCAGACCGATGTAATTACCTTTTGGTTTCAATTCGATCAAAAGCGGGACACGACCGTCAACCACCGCAAGCATGTCATGCAACGAAGGGATGGTTTCTTCGGTGTTATCCAGATGCAAATTTTTTAATTCCCGAAGCGTATGATCCCATACCCAACCTTCTTTTTTACACATGCGTTTTAAGGACTCATCATGGAAAACGACGATTTCATTATCCTTGGTCAGGTTGACATCGCATTCGATCGCATAACCAAAGTCGATGGCACGTTTAAAAGCGGCAAGGGAGTTTTCGGGAATGTTTTTGTTTTTGTTGTGTAATCCTCTGTGTGCGATGTACATGTCTTTAAGCCACGATAGTTCTTTTTCCATGAATGATCACTCCATTGTCATTATTATAACATTTTTGTCCATGATTATGGTAAATGCTTTTCGTTTTATGACTGAATTTTATTGTGGTATAATAAACTGAAGGAGTGATCGAACTCATGGAAAATTTTAATTTTTATAGCCCGACTGAATTCGTATTCGGTAAGGATACCGAACATAAAGTGGGACAGTTATTGAAGCAACACGGCGCAAACAAAGTGTTTATTCATTATGGGGGCGGCTCGGTCAAGAAGACCGGTCTGTTGGATCGTGTTAAAAAATCGATTGAAAAAGAAGGTCTTGACTATGTGACGTTAGGCGGAGCAAAGCCCAATCCCGTCGATACGTTGGTGTATGAGGGAATCGAATTATGCAAGAAGGAAGACTGTGACTTTATCTTGCCCGTGGGTGGGGGATCGACCATCGATTCGGCCAAAGCCATTGCGGCAGGGGCTCTTTATGACGGTGATTTCTGGGATTTTTATGACCGCAAGGCACGGATTGAAAAAGCATTGCCCGTCGGTGTGGTGCTCACCATTCCGGCTGCCGGTTCCGAAGGATCGAGTGCAAGTGTGATCACCAAGGAATCAGAAGGACTTAAACGCGGCACGGGTTCAAAGTATCTCCGGCCCAAATTTGCCGTGATCAATCCCGAACTCACGTATACGTTGCCGATGTGGCACACGGCCGCGGGTATCGTCGACATGATGAGTCATATCTTCGAACGTTACCTGACCCCGACAAAGGACGTCATTTTGACTGACAGGATGAGCGAAGGGGTTTTGGTCTCAATCATGGAAGCCGCCAGGACAATCATGAAAGAGCCGAAGAATTACGAAGCGAGAGCAACGATTTGTTGGGCGGGGACCATCGCACACAACGGTGTGCTTGGTGTCGGACGTGCGGAAGATTGGACGACACACGGTCTCGAACATGAATTAAGTGCATTGTATGACATGACACACGGTGCGGGACTTGCCATCATGTTCCCGGCGTTCATGCGTTATACGCTTAATCAGGATGTCGAACGCTATTACCGTTTCGCAACCAAGGTCATGAGCGTGCCTGAAAACCACGAACACAAACGCGAGGCCGCACTCGAAGGCATCAAGCGCTTGGAGATTTTCTTCGGTGAAATCGGCATGCCGACGACTTTTGAGGAAGCGGATGCCAAAAAGGAAGACATCCCCAAACTTCTCAAGACATTAAAACAAAATGCCGGCGAGAAGCTCGGCACCTTCATGTCATTGACGTTGGACGATGCAAAGAAAATATACGAAAGCGCCTGTGAGAAATAATATTGGGTTTTAGTCCATAAACTAAGAATAAAGAGGCCGGACGCTAATCATGCAACCGGCTTTTTTTATGAGAAATGATGGTTTTTGATTATCGAATTCCATGAAAAGAACACATTCTATTGCAATGTTTGACGGGATTTCGATTTCATCTTTACTGTGGGCCGAAAAAAAGATATAATCATAAGCAAGGAGGCGATGTGTGTTGGATCCCGTTTTATTTGCTTTTTTGATTACGCTGGGTGCGGGTCTTGCGACCGGTATCGGGAGTGTCATCGCATTTTACGCCAAAGAAACCAACCATAAATTTTTATCCGCGACCCTCGGTTTTTCCGCGGGTGTGATGATTTATGTATCTTTTGTTGAGATTTTTGCCAAAGCGAATGATTCGCTGATTGACGCCTACAATGGTAATGAGTCAAAGGGAACGATTATCACGGTCATCGCTTTTTTTGTCGGGATGGCCCTGATCGCATTGATTGATATTTTGGTGCCTTCGGAAGAAAATCCGCATGAAATCCGCGATGTGGAAGACTTGAACAGCCCCGAAGCGCAAAAATCGCTTTTGCGGATGGGCGTTTTTTCGGCGATTGCGATTGCGATCCATAATTTCCCCGAAGGTATCGCAACCTTTATGGGCGCCATCCATGATCCCGCACTCGGCATCGGTATCGGTGTGGCGATCGCGATCCATAACATTCCCGAGGGGATTGCGGTTTCCGTACCCATCCGCTATGCGACGGGTTCAAAGAAGAAGGCGTTTTACTATTCGTTTTTATCGGGGTTGTCCGAACCCGTCGGAGCAGTCGTCGGATATTTCCTGTTACGAGCATTTTTGAGTGATGCGCTGTTTGGCATCGTGTTTTCCGGTGTTGCCGGCATCATGGTCTACATCGCTTTGGATGAACTGCTTCCGACAGCAGAAAAATACGGTGAGCATCATGTTGCCATCATCGGGGTTATTTCCGGGATGGTCGTCATGGCTTTGAGTCTTTTGTTGTTTATATGAAGAAGGGCCGATTTTTTTGGTCTTTTTTAAAAATCCGTTTATGAAAACGCTTTAATTTATGATAAAATATTTTATGTGAGGTGAAGCGAATGAAAATAGGATGCGTTAAGGAAATCAAGAAATTAGAATCACGTCTCGGTCTGACACCGAGCAGTGTGAAGGAGTATGTCAACCATGGTCATGAGCTTTTTATTGAGAAAGGTGCCGGTGTGAATTCAGGATTTTCGGATGCCGATTATGAAGAGGCGGGCGCGAAAATCTTAAAGACAGCAAAAGAAGTTTGGGACCATGTGGACATGATCGTGAAGGTCAAAGAACCGCTTGAAAGCGAGTATCAATATTTCCGTCCCGGACTGATCATTTATACATATCTCCATTTGGCGGCTGATGAGAAACTGACCGAAGCGATGTTGGATTCAAAGGTGCTCGGAGTCGCCTATGAAACCATCGTGACCGAAGACGGAACACTTCCGTGTCTGAAACCGATGAGTGAAGTTGCGGGAAGGCTCAGTGTCATCGAAGGCGCGAAACACCTTGAAAAACCGTTCGGCGGTTCGGGTGTGCTGATCTCGGGTGTGACGGGTGTCGAACGTGCGAATGTTACAATCGTCGGCGCGGGTGTCGTCGGTGAAAATGCCCTGAAGATGGCCATTGGTCTCGGTGCGAATGTGACGATTTTGGATATCGACATGAAGAAATTGACATACATCGATGATTTGTACGGCAATCGCGTGACGACGCTTTACAGCAACAACCACAACATCCAAGAAGCCTGTGAACGTGCCGATCTCGTCATCTCCGGTGTGTTATTGCCGGGCGCGAAAGCCCCCAAACTGATCAAACGCGCGTTTTATGAAAACATGCGTGAGGGAAGCGTCATCGTCGATGTCGCGATCGACCAGGGCGGATCGACCGAGGTCAGCAAAGCGACATATCATGACGAACCGACCTTTGATGTCGACGGCATTGTCCATTACTGTGTCGCCAACATGCCGGGAGCGGTACCGAGAACATCCACGATCGCCCTAAACAACTCCACATTGAAATATGGCATGATGATCGCGAATTACGGTCTCGAAGAAGCAATCAAAATATCTGAACCGTTGAGACACGGCGTAAATACCTACCACGGTTATTGCACCTGCCCGGGGGTTGCAGAAGCATTTGATATAGAATGTAAGACATTGTAAATGAATTTTCCCTCTAAAACATCCCTGATTTGGGGATGTTTTTTTGGTTTTGATTGTCTTGCAAATAAATTTTTATATTTTATCAAAAAAAAAATCAAAATACCCCTTGACACATAATACTATGTGGTGTATAGTATTATGCAACGGGAGGCATTGTATGGACAGTCAATTAAAACGAGGTGTTATCGATTATGTCGTTTTGGCGGCGCTAAAACACGAGGATTCTTATGGATATAAGATCGTCCAGGATATTTCCGAGATCATGGAAATATCGGAATCGACACTCTATCCCGTGTTGCGCCGCTTAAAGAAACAAGGTTTTCTGACGACAAAGAATGTGATGCATCAATCGAGGGTTCGCAAGTATTATTCACTTACAAAAAAAGGACGTGCGCGCCTAAAGGAAGCTGCAGATGATTTTCGGATTTTCAGAGATATTTATGAATACATTGTTAGGTAGGGGAAATTAAATGAGACGAGATGAATTTTTAAAATCACTAAAGAGACATGCGAGGCAACTGCCTGCCCACGAAAGAAAAGAAATTATTTTTTATTATGATGAAATGATACGCGATGCTGTGGAGAACGGGAAAAACGAAGAAAGATTCATCGCGGAAATCGGACATCCGTCAGCAATCATTCAAAAGACGGCCGATGACAAGTTGATGAAACAATCAATCTATCAAAAGAACAAAACATCTCTTTTGACTGCATTGGGCGCAACGCTAAGAATTGTCGCCAACATCGCAATGTATTTTATTTTCTTTGTGGCATTGATTGTATGTGTTTCATTGATTATCGCAGGTGGCGCAATTGTTTTCAATGCGGTGATGATGGCTTACGTATCGTATGTGGAAGCCGGTGCGTTTGAATGGGGTTATTTCCTTGCATTTTTATCGTTGGGAAGCGGACTGATTGCCGTTTCGATAGGGTTAATTGGATTTTTAGCAAAAAACAAAGCTTGGCTCGGCAACAAAATTTATCGGTTTTTTGAAAATTTCAATAAGAAAGAGGTATAAACAATGAAAGCATTTAAATGGGGATTGGTATTGATTGTTCTTGGACTTGCGCTTGGTGTCTTTACATTTGTGCGGGGAGATGGAGATAGTTCGTTGGTTTTGACGGATGATGATTATACGTTCATCGAGCTTGAATATAGTGCAAATCGTTTTTCGTCCTTTGATTTTGATTTAGAGAACAAACGAGTGAATATTTATCCTTCGGATGATGACATGGTTCATATAGAATATTATGACTCAACATTATCCTGGACGACAATCAATGAGGGAGATGACGAACTGTCACTGATTTATGATCATGAATGGTATTCCGGATTTGCTTTTTCCATGTTCATTCGACACCGCATGTATCATACCATGGATATCTACTTACCGGATCACGCATATCAGGA
Source organism: Bacilli bacterium (assembly GCA_018400565.1). Classification (GTDB taxonomy): domain Bacteria; phylum Bacillota_I; class Bacilli_A; order Izemoplasmatales; family Hujiaoplasmataceae; genus M55B122. The sequence continues at coordinate 7,236 of JAGYMP010000280.1, forward strand.
AATTGTGATTCATTCAACAAACGGTTCATTTGACATTGAAGATAGGTTATTTGCTGCGAAACTGGAGTTGTCAACGTCGAACGGAACGTTTGATCTTGAAAATGTTGATGTGCAAAACGATGTGTCTTTGAGCACTTCCAATGGCGATATATCATTAGATGATGTCAACATTACGGGCGATCTTGAGATTGGAAGTTCCAACGGTGAAATTTATTTGAACCAAGTGACATCCGTATTGGTTGATGCGGCGACATCAAACGGTCGAATCACAGTGAATCAAGTCGATTGTGATACCTTGGATGTATCGACATCAAACGGAAGAATCGAAGCAACAGAAGTCACCGCAAACGATGTTGTGATGATTAGTTCCAACGGTGATGTGCATCTTGATGTTATTGGACTTAAGACGGATTATGATTATGAACTAGAAACAACAATCGGCCAGATTCGTATCGATGGTGAGCGCTCCGGAAGTATCGATATCGATTATGATAACGATAAATCGATAGTTCTCAGAACAACAAACGGAGACATCAGCTTGGATTTTGTATCGTAATATGACTGAACCGCACATATTATGTGCGGTTTTCATTTAAAAATAAGTCAATTGATTTAGACTGATAATTTAATCATAAAGATCAATACCTATCAAAAGGATTATAATAGAAGTGTAAGCGGTGAATATCATGAGATGTCTTGTTTTTGGCGTCACAAATCACATCGGCAAAGGGTGTTATGTTTCGGAAGGGACTTGTCTCGCTTATGAAAAACGGAGCACAAACCTCCTTACTTGGTGTCAGGAGAAAATATCACGGTCAAGGAATCGGTGGATTTTCTGTCTGAAAAGACAGCCGAAAACAATCAAAACGAAACTTGCCGGATGATTTATCCTTTCCATGAGCTGGGTTGCGAGTGACACTTATTTGCAAAGAATAGGAAAAAAATATAAACAATAAGTACCGGATTGATATCTTTTATTCTGGTATTTTTTTGTTTTTCTTGGATGCTTGATGTACACCCTTTTTCGTGATAGAATATGTTTACTTGATGACAGGGAGGTTATCAGACATTAAATGGAAGACAACAACATAGGATTGGTTTTGCTTTTGGTGGTGCTGTTAGTGCTCATCAACGGTTTTTTCGCCGCTGCTGAGATTGCTTTTCTTTCCTTCAAAAAAAGCAAACTCAAGGATTTGAAAGAAAAAAAAGACAGCAAATCTAAAGCTTTGGTCAAGATAAGCGAGGATACGACAAACTTCCTTTCGACGATTCAAGTCGCGATCACCCTGGCCGGTTTCATGTCGAGTGCGTTGGCCGGTGCGCGGCTTTCAGATAATTTTGCACAGTTATTCATCAACATCGGCATCAACATGTCTGAAACGCTGGCCATGGTCATCGTCACGTTCTTGTTATCGTATTTCACATTGGTTTTCGGTGAACTTGTGCCGAAACGGATCGCGCTAAATCATTCATACAAGCTTTCGCTTTTTTCCGCCCCCATCATTTATGTGACCATGATCGTCACACGACCGTTTGTGTGGTTGCTCAGCAAAAGCACCAAAGGGGTCTTGCGTATGTTTGGACAAAAAAGCACCTATAGTCGGCAACGGGTCACCGAAGAAGAGATCCGCGAACTTATCGGCACCGGACATGTCGAAGGCTTATATGACCATGAAGAAAAACAGATGATGGAAAATATCTTTCGGTTTGACGATTTACCCGCCGATATGATCATGACGCCCAGAACTGATGTTTATGGGATTGATTTGGATGACGGGCCGGATGCTTTTTTGGAAACCATCATCGAATCGAAGTTTTCCCGAATTCCCGTTTATGATGAGTCGATCGATCACATCAAGGGCATCGTGCATATCAAAGATGTTTTGATTCAGGCTAAAGAAAGAGGGTTTGACGACATCGACATCGATGCGCTGCTCAGGGAACCCTATTTTGTGCCGGATCACGTCAAAATCAACGTTCTCTTCAGAAACATGCAAAAGAAGAATCAGCAACTTGCCATTCTCGTTGATGAATACGGCGGTGTCGAAGGCATTGTCACCATTGAGGATCTGGTTGAAGAAATCGTCGGAAACATCTATGACGAATATGATGATAAATATGAATTATTCAGAAAAGTCGGCGACAATCAATATGTCATCGACGGCAGCCTGCCGTTACAGGATTTAAACCGATATTTGGATTTGACCATTGAAGAAGACAATGACGAGTTTGACACACTCAGCGGCCTCATCATCTATGAACTCGGGTTTATCCCCGATGAGGATTATGACAAACCGGTTGTTTATGACAATCTGGAGTTCAAGATCAAATCGATGCATCACAACCGGATTGAAAAAGTGTTGCTGACAGTCGGAGATAAGAAAGAAAGCGAGTCGGCTGAATGACTCGCTTTTTTCAAGGCGGTGAATGATGGAAAACATAAGAATCAGCGCAAAAGATATCGCTGAATTTCTTCACGGAAGCGGAAATCTCACCCAACAAAGGACATTGTTCGCCAGAGCCCGGGAGGGCACGGCGATCCATCTTGATTGGCAACAGGCTTATGAAGGGGAGTATGCAACCGAAGTTTTCGTGAAAACGGCGTATACGAAAGATGATATCACGCTTGAAATCACCGGTCGGATCGACGGGCTTTTGTTTATGCCGGATAAAATCATTTTAGAAGAAATCAAATCAACCTATCGAGACCTCGATGCGTTGGACAAAGATACGGTTCCCGCACATATGGTCCAGGCAAAGTTATACGCATACATGTACATGATCGAAAAAGACATCGAAAAGCTTATGGTGCGGCTGACTTACGTGCATGTTGAAGACCAGAAACACGTCTCCTTTGATGTGCCTTTGTCGCTCGAACAAGCGGAAATATTTTTCATGGATACAATCGATGCTTACATCGACTGGCTCAGACGGCTCAACCATCATGAAAAAGAAAGAGAGAAATCGATTGAGGGTCTGGTGTTTCCGTTTGATGAATACCGACTCGGCCAGCGTGAACTGATGGCATACAATTATAAAAATATTTTGGCCGGGGATATCTTGTATGCCGAAGCCCCCACCGGCATCGGTAAAACGGTCGCCACGTTGTTTTCATCCCTCAAGGCCATTAATCAGCCGAGACAAAAAGTCTTCTTTTTGACGGCGAAAAACGACGGGAAAGTCATCGCTATTGAAACCATCCGGATCATGCAGGAACATGGTCTCATCGCAAAGACGTGTGAAATCACGGCAAAAGACCGGATGTGTCTGCTTGATGAACGCGATTGCGATCCCGAGGTGTGTCCGTACGCCAAAGCTTATTATGAGAAAGTTTATGACGCAATCGTTGATTTGTATGACCAAGAAAGTCTCTATACCAAAGACGTCATCAAAGCACATGCGAAGAAACATGAAATATGTCCGTTTGAATTTTCGCTGGATTTATCGAATTACGCGGATGTCGTCATCGCCGATTACAATTATGCCTTCGATCCGGGTGTTCGTCTCATCCGCTATTTTGACGAAGAGACGTATGCACCGATCCTTCTGGTTGACGAGGCGCATAACCTTGTGCCGAGAAGCCGCGACATGTTCAGCAAAACGCTTCCCGAATCATTGTTTGGGAAACTGATGGAATATGCGTCATACGTGAAACCGTCGATGAAAAAACACGTGCAGCGTATTTTGGATGATTATGCCGGGTTTCGGTTGGCCTTGTCCGAGGTTGATTTTTTGAGACAGAATGAACTCAACACGATCTTTGTCAGACACCTTTCTTTGCTTGTGACAAGGATGGATAACATCATCAACCAACACAAGAAAATTCCTTTCAAAAGTGAGATCATGGATGCGTATTTCGAAGTCGCCAAATTTATTCGTGCCTCGGAATATTTTGATGATGATTTTGTCTTTCTGCTGGAAGAGGACGACGATGATATTTTTGTGTCCGTCAAATGTCTGGATGCAAGCCGTCACATTGCAAAAATCATTGAAAAAAGGATACTTTCTGTGACTTTTTTCAGTGCGACGTTCAATCCGATTCATTACCATCGCCGGTTATTGACACGGGGAAAAGGTAAATTTGTGCGGTTTCCGTCATCCTTTCCAAAAGATAACCTCGGCTTATACATCATCGATGATGTGTCGACAAGATACCATGACAGGGAAGCCTCAATTCCCAAAATCGTGTCAATCGCCAAGGAACTGATTGCATCAAAAACAGGGAATTACATTCTCTTTTTTCCGAGTTACCGATATTTAAACAGAGTGAAGAAAAAACTGGATATGGACGATGACGTGACCGTCATCACACAAAAACGTGATATGTCCCTCAAGAGCAGGGAAGAGACATTGATGCTTTTCAGACCCGAACAGTTAAAGACACATGTCGGTTTGTTTGTGATGGGCGGGATATTTTCCGAATCCATCGACTTGATTGGTGACCGCCTCTCCGGCGTCATGGTGATCGGGGCCGGGCTTCCCGGGCTTTCACCCTACAACAAAATATTGCGTTCGCATTTTGAAGCCATGGGCGAACCCGGGTTTGATTTTGCTTTCACGTATCCCGGTTTGAACAAAGTCATCCAGGCCGTCGGTCGGTTGATACGTACGAAAGATGACCGTGGTATCGCCGTGTTGGTGGACGATCGTTTTGCGACACGCAAA
>JAGYMP010000281.1 GCA_018400565.1 Bacilli bacterium
GCTTCGAACACGAAAGAAGATGAGCCAAATGAATGATGTTTTGAAATGGACGATCATCTATATGCTATGGGGCTCTGTTTTAGTGGCCTTTGTCGCATATGTCGTCAATCGTTTCATCAAAAAGGAATACATGCGCGATTGGTCGTTGTTTTACGCGTTGGCCGCTTTGGCATATGGATGTTACTATATGGCTTACACTCAAGAGCTAGCGTGGTTGTTTTATGGATATTATCTTGTGATGCTCATCGCACTTTATTTTTTTGCCACGGCCATTCTGCGTTTCTCGAAAAAAAACGTGCCTCGTTATATATTACCGAGTGCAATCTCGACCATCATTGTGTTCTTGATCGTTTCGGTTGTGTTTCCTGAGTTATCGCTCTTTTTCTTTTTTGTTCTTTCAATCTTTAGCTATACCATGTGCGGCTTGGCACTTTTCATGAATGAAAAAACCTGGCTCCGTCATTTTGGTCTCGTTTATGTCTTGTTCGCGCTATCGCTTTCCGCGTATTTGTTTATTGACTCGGAATCCTCCTTTTATGTGTGGGCGTTCGTAATCAACCTGACTTTGGGATTTTTACTGGGAATGTCATTGTTCGTGATGCATTATTTCAAAGAAGCGATGATTGTAAAAAAACATAACGAACGCTTGAATTATCTCAGTTATCACGATCCGTTGACATCCTTGCATAATAGGACTTACTTGGAAGAATCCGTCATGGACATCGACAAGGAAAAAAATTTGCCGTTGGCGATGTTCATCGCTGATTTGGATAATTTAAAAAAACTCAATGACAAATACGGGCATCGTTACGGTGACATGTTACTGGCTCACACAGGCGACGTGCTGAAAACCGTGTTTGACAAAAAAGCAATCATCACACGTTACGGGGGCGATGAGTTCGTCATCATCGATCCGGTGTGTTCTGAAAAAGATGCCGAAAAGAAGAAGAAACTCATCATCAATAAATGTGAGAACATCAAAGTGAAAGGATTTGGCATTTCCTTATCGATTGGGATTGCGATCAAAGAAACCATGGATGAATCGATCATGCATATCTTTGATATCGCCGAAGACGACATGTATCAGCAAAAACAAAACCGGGACAAATGATCCCGGTTTTTTTATGGTTTTTACTTTTATGGCGGTTATGATATAATATGTAAGGTCAATTCATCTTTGTAAGGAGGTTTGCCCATGGGGTCTGTTATATTTATCCTTCTCGGTATTTTGCTTCTCGGACTATGTATTTGGGCAGTTTTTTATCTTTTGGGCGAAGATTGATCATGAAAGGATTGATACGATGAATGCATTGAAAAAGCAACTTGCCAATAAAATCTTTCCAGACGTTTCAGGTACCATCGGGGAATTGGAGAAAAAATATCCAAAGCGTGATCTAAACGACGATGCCATCGTCACGCGGTTCGCGCCGTCCCCGACGGGCTTCTTGCATACCGGTTCGTTGTTTGCATCGCTTGTTTCATGGCGTTTCGCCAAACAAACCGACGGTGTGTTTTTCTTCCGGCTGGAAGACACCGACCAAAAACGCGAAGTCCGGGGCTCCGCGCCAAAAGTCATCGAGGAACTCGAGATTTTCGGCATCCGGCCCGACGAGAGTTTTGTCGCGGGCGGGGAATACGGACCATATGTCCAAAGCGAACGCAAGGCGATTTATGACACAGTTATCAAACATATGATCGAACAGGATCTCGCATACCCTTGCTTTTGCACACAGGATGAGATCGTCGATATCCGCAAGAAACAAAAAGAACAAAAAGTGACACCCGGTTATTACGGGGAATATGCAGTGTGCCGTCATCTGTCAACAGACGAGATGATTGAAAAAGTAGAAGCGAGCGAAGACTATGTCATCCGCTTCAAATCACCGGGAGAGCAAGACGGGAAGGTTTCCTTTGAGGATGCGATCCGCGGACATATCGAATTCCCAGAAAACAGGCTTGACATCGTCATCAGGAAAACAGACGGCCTGCCAACCTATCATTTTGCCCATTTGGTTGACGATCACTACATGCGCACCACACATGTGACACGCGGTGAGGAGTGGATGAGTTCAGTGCCGGTCCATCTTCAGCTGTTTGAGGCAATAAACTGGGAAAAACCCACATATTGCCATTTGCCCGTCATCAAAATCAAAGACGGCAAAAACAAACGCAAACTTTCC
>JAGYMP010000282.1 GCA_018400565.1 Bacilli bacterium
TGACATTCAATATCGGTTATGCGTCACTTTCAAAGACAGAGGATTTCGTCATGGACGGCGGGACAAAAACAAGAATGGACAGTAAATCGGAGGTCACGGACAATCTTGAGCGCCTTTTAAGCATTGTCGAGTCACAATCAGCAGACATCACCTTGCTTCAGGAAGTCGACATTGATTCCCGGCGCTCATATTATATCAATCAAAAAAAGACGTTCACGGACGCCATGGACATCAATTCGGCCTTTGCATATAATTATCGGTGCATTTTCGTTCCTTTTCCCCCCATTCCCACCAAAATGATGGGAAAAGTGGATTCGGGCATTCTTACACTGTCCTCGTTTGCCCTGGAAGAAGCAAAAAGGCATCAATTGCCCGGCAGCTACGATTGGCCCGTCAAACTCGCCCATCTTAAACGCGCCCTCTTGATCACCACCATCGATCTGACGGATTCCGAACACGATCTCGTGGTCATCAACGTTCATCTTTCCGCTTATGATGACGGAACGATGCGACAAAAGGAAATGGCCTATCTCCGCGATATCATGGATGAAAAAAAAGAAGACGGCGATTATGTCGTCGTCGGCGGTGATTTCAATCAAACATTCCCGGAGGCCATGGCGGGCGATGACTATCTTTACCCGTTGAAGGATCCCGGCTTTTGGGAAGCTTATCCCATGGACGGAACATGGTTTGAGGACAACGGATTTTCTTTCGCAGTCGACCCTTCGACACCGACAAGCAGACTGCTCAATAAGCCTTTGGATACCGAAAACGATGAAAATAATCAATACTATGTCATTGACGGTTTCATCGTTTCAAACAACATTGATATTCTCAGCGTAACAACCCAAGAAGAAAATTTCACATACAGCGACCATAACCCGGTTTACATGGAAATCAAATTATTGCCATAAACCCTGAAAAGTGTGGACCGGTGCAAAAAACGATCGACATAGGTGTTTTGGAATGCCATCAATCGTTTCAATACCGTTTCAAACGATGCATTTCCTTCGGCATATGCATCCAGAAGAAAAAGAAATGCCTGCTTTTGTTCAACTGTCACGTGTTTTTTGAAATGACCATAGACATGGGTGAACATATTCACGGACTGTCCTCGTTCAAAGGGCAGTTTTTTTATTTTGTTCAGATATTGATTGAAATCATCGGCATTTCTTATCTTGTTGGAGTTCAAAGCCTTTCTTATCGCACGATAAAGCGCTTCACTCTTACCGAGAGCCTCATACTTATAAGCCGACCAGACAAAGGCGTACGTTTTTTCTTTCGGGACAGCCCGTATCAATGCATTCAAGGCTTTGCCATATGTTTCAAAACAACGACCGTCATCACGTTTTTCATGATGAGGGAAACATTTCACCCGGTCCTTGCCAAAACTCTCCAAAACATCTTTGTTGTTTTGGCAAAAAGATTCTGACAAACCCAGGCTCAAATCCGAATATCGAAACATGCCGGCTTCAGCATCGCATAATCTGTCACGCTTTTTTTGATTGGCGGCATGAGTCCAACGATCCATAAAATATGTGTCATATAGATAAACGCTCATGGTCAACGCTCCTTAAAAACAAAGCCGGACAAAACGTCCGGCTTCACTCTATTTACTTATCCTTTTTGAAACACATGAACCAATCAAGGCAGGTGACGTCCTTGTCCTTGGTCGCAGCACGTTCTTTCGCAGCTTTTGTTGAGCTGGGCGGCGGCAAAATAACGTCATCACCGGGACGCCAGTCAGCAGGTGTCGCCACGCTGTCGGCATCGGTTTTTTGCAACGCCTGGATAATCCGTTTGATCTCGTCGAAATTCCTTCCGGTAGAAAGCGGATAATAAAGAATTGTGCGGATGATACCTTTCGGATCGATCACAAACACGGCACGGACAGCTTGTGTGTCAGACTGACCGGGTTGGATCATACCGAATTTTTTTCCGACTTCCATTTTGATGTCTTCAATCAGCGGAAACGTCACATCAAGATCCTCAAAATCCTTCCATTTGAGCTCCTTGATCTTTCTGAGCCACGCAATATGTGAATGCAATGAATCAACCGAAAGACCAATCAATTCCGTGTTCATTTCCTTAAATTCATCCGACATTGACGCAAACGTCATGAACTCGGAAGTGCAGACGGGCGTGAAATCTGCCGGGTGTGAGAACAAAATCACCCATTTGCCTTCATAATCATCGGGAAAATTGATTTCTCCCTGGGTTGTCGTTGCCGTGAAAGCCGGCGCTTTTTCACCGATTAATGGCATTCTGTAGACTTTTTCTTCTTTTGCTTCTTCCATATGAAACCCTCCTTTGAATTGTGCGAAAATTGTTAACCTTACTTAACTATTAAAAATTATAGCACACAAAATTGGATTCTTTAAGCCATATGCTTAATGGTTTCTGCCATGGAAAGCATGTTCTTCACACACATCATCATGCTTGGGCAGCGTGTCGTTGATAAATGCCTCCACGGCTTCGTCCAGCGTCCCTTTGAGGTTTGAGTAACACGTGATATTGTACTTGTTTAAAAGATCTTTCGCTCGTCGGCCGATGCCGCCGCACAATAGAACATCCACACCGTTCTCCTTCAATAATTTTGGCATGAGACCTTTTTCATGTGGGGGTGATTCGATTGTTTTGATTGTTTTGACCGTGTCATCTTCGATCTCATAAAGCACATAGTGTTCGCAACGCCCAAAATGAGTGGCGATTTTTTCAGCATCCGCCGAAATGGCTAATGTCATATTATCGTCTTCCTTTCCTTCGTCTTCTTAACCGGTTCGGCAACCGGCATTGATTGTCGTCTGAATCACACAAGGTGTAATTGCCGCCGCCGATGGTGAGCATTTTCCCGTTCACAAAAAAATCGGCAATCTTCTGTCTTGCTTCGTTGTATATACGCTGGATGGTCGTCCTTGCGACATTCATCTGTTCAGCTGCTTCGGCCTGTGTGTAACCCTGGTAATCCAAAAGCCGGATCGTTTCAATTTCATCAACGGACAAATTAATCCTTTGAAGATTGCGTTTCGGAATCCCGACGGGTCCGAACGCATCATAATCGGGTAAGATGCATACATGTCTTGGTTTGACTGGTCTCGGCATAAATCCACCTCTTCCTACACGTTAAGTATACCTTAGATATTGACATAGGTCAATATCATAGGATGGTTTCTTCAGGTTTCGCTTCTTCGTTCAACGTTTCTTTTGTGATTTCTTCATAATATTCCTCGGTAATAAAATATTTACGGTCTATCACAAGGTAAGCGAGAAAAATCAAAAATGTCGGAATCAATGTGATGGAC
>JAGYMP010000283.1 GCA_018400565.1 Bacilli bacterium
GGCACGACTTCAAACAAAGCCGTGTAGTTCTGAAGGTTCCAATCCTGGAAAGACATCCATAAAATCGGCGGTCTTGCTTCGATTTGCTGCATCGACTTCAAGGATGTGAGCAACATCCAATAAAACGGGATTAAAACCGCAAGCGCAACAATGACCAAGAATGTGTAAGTGACAATGCTTTTGATTCTTTTTCTGCGTTTATAGACTTGTTCATTTTCAACAAATACTTCTTCCATCACTCACACCTCCTAATAGTGGACTCGCTTGCGGCTGACAACGCCCTGAACCAGTGAGAAAATCACTGTGATAAAGAACAGGATGATGGCAGCAGAAGCAGCTTTACTGATGGCACCGACATCCGCATATTGGTTGCGGAATTCATACACATAGGCAACGATCGTCATCATCGAACCTTCCTGTCCGCCGAGACGCTCACCGAACATACCGACAACTCGCCGATATGATTTGAGGGCACCAATCATTGATGTCACAGAAAGATATAGGATAAGCGGTGACAAAAGCGGAACGGTGATCCGTTTGAAAATCGTGACGCGATTTGCCGAATCGACACGTGCAGCGTCGTAATACTGTTTGTCGATGTTTTCCAAACCGCTGGTGAAAACCAAAATCTTAAACGCAAGCCCGTGCCAAATCGTATAGACGAGCAATGCGGACATCTGGGCGATCCAGGATGAGTCTGATCCAATCCAGTCAATCGCGCTAATCCCAAAAATACCCAAAAATGCGTTGAACAAACCGTAATCGGCATGAAACATGAATGCAAACGCCATGCCGATGGCAATGGCATTGGTCACATACGGTAAGAAAAAGACTGTTTGAAAGATACCACGGAGTTTCGGGATAGATTTCAGTGCCACCGAAATCACAAGGGCGAGCACAATCGAAATCGGCACCGAAACAAACGTGATGACAAATGTGTTTGTAAGTGCGGTCAAAAAGTCCTGATCCCTGAAAATACGAACAAAGTTGACCAATGTGTATCCGTCAGCTCTTCCGAGCAACGGTTCGTAATTTTTGAGAATCGACATATAAAATCCATTGACCAGGGGATAAAAGATGAACACGGACATGATAATCAGCAGGGGGGCTAAGTATAGCCAGGCTTTTACATTATTTCTCTGTTCCATATGTCCTCACTTATTGCTCAATGACGCTTCCGTCTTTGTCGAATAAATGCATTTTTCCTTCTCTGACTTTGAAGTGAACTTTATGCCCTGCTTTGATACCATGCTGTGAATCAACAATCGCTTTGAACGATTTTTTATCCAAAAGACTTTCTTCTTGCCCCGGAATATCGATGATCAATGTCGTGTCACGTCCGATTGTTTCCACGAGATCGACTTCGAAATTAAGGGGACTTTTGTTGCTTTTATCGACGATGAATCCTTCGGGGCGAATACCTACCGTCAGGTTCTGGTCGGGAAGGTCGGTTTTTTCGACTTCCATGCCCTCAACATAAATCTTACCTTTTTTGACTTTGCCGTCAAAGACATTGATTTGGGGGTTACCCAAAAACTTGGCGACGAAAAGGTTGTTCGGGTTATCATAAACTTCCTGGGGTTCACCTTTTTGCTGGATGATGCCTTGTCGCATCACCAAAATCTCATCGGAAATCGACATGGCCTCCTCTTGGTCATGCGTGACAAAAATCGTCGTGATTTTCGTCTCGCGCTGAATGCGCTTGATTTCCTCTCTCGTCTTCAGACGCAACCTCGCGTCTAAATTCGAAAGCGGCTCATCGAGCAACAAAACCCTGGGATTCTTGACCAATGCCCTGGCAATCGCCACGCGTTGTTGCTGACCGCCGGAAAGCTCTTTCGGCTTACGGTCAAGCATGGTTTCCAATCCGACGAGTGTTGCCATGTCATGCATCATTTTAGTCGCTTTATCCGGATCGAATTTCAGGTTCTTAAGCGGAAACATAATGTTTTCGCGAACCGTCATATGAGGATAAAGCGCGTAATTCTGGAAAACCAAACCAATACCTCTTTTTTCGGGAGGCATCGATGAGACTTCTTCTTCATCAAAAAAGATTTTTCCTTTGGTCTGCTTCAAAAGCCCCGAGATCAAATATAACGTGGTTGATTTTCCGCAACCCGAGGGACCGAGCAAACCGATCAATTTCCCCGAAGGGATCGTGACGTTGACGTTGTCGACGGCACGGACTTCGGATTTGTCCTTGCTGACAAAAATTTTAGTAAGATCCTTCATTCCAATTTCCATACAATCATGCTCCTATCGCGTTATTCTATTTGTGATTATAACACACCATATCCGTTGTAACACATTTACATGAATTCGTAATTTATCCACTGTGTATATTTATGAAAGACGGACGGGTGTCAATGCACGCCAAATCTCAAAAAAAGGAAAACGAAATCCGTCAAGACTGTTCTCCTTTATAAACCATGTTATGCAGTTGATCCACTGAAATCGGTAAGCACAATGAAAAGTCCGGATATGATATCCGTTTGTGTATACAGATAATAAACGATCGCTCCCACTATCATCAAAAAGAGCATCACACCAATAAATTTTTTGAAGAAAACGACGAGGCCGACAATCGCAAAACCGGCAATCAGAAGAATGGCGGCGGCCTGCATCCATACTTCAAGTCCCTGCAGCGCAGTAATCAGTCTGTCAACAAGGGGCTGCAGATAATTCTCAACGGTTGTGACAGCTGACAATAATTTCAGATTAAACATCTCTCCACCTCGGATTCAAATTTTAACGTATCCCTCAAATAAAATCTCTTTCTTATTGTATTATATATTATACCACAAAACCCCGAAATCAAAAGGGTGTTTTTTTTCGATAGTCAGA
>JAGYMP010000284.1 GCA_018400565.1 Bacilli bacterium
ACTCTCAAAAGTGCACTTCATCGGATGGAGTGCCTTTTTTGACCTTATAAGCCTAAACAAGATTGTGAATCATGAAGACGGATGAAAGCAGGGAGGACATTGCATGGTCGATCTTACCAAACTCGATATCGATTTAAACAACATTTCGGAGATGTTGTTGCTTTTTGGCTCCAAGGACAAATATCTCAAACTCCTGAATCGCCTATACGGCATAAACATATACGCCAACCAACAGCAATTGCTGCTTGACACGACGGATGAAACAATCATCGATCACGTCAAACGGCTGATTGAGATTCTGATGACATTGATCAAGAAAGGCATCAGTTTCAATGAACGTGACATCATATATATCTATCATATATTGGATCAGGAACCGGCGGATAAAATCATCCGCCTGTTTCTGGACCGCAAAGAAATCATCAAAACCAAAGAAGGGCGTCCGATTTTCCCAAAGACCCTGAACCAGAAAACCTATGTCAAGGCAATTGCCGAAAACACACTGACATTCGCCATCGGACCTGCAGGGACGGGAAAAACGTATCTTGCGGTTTTGATTGCCTTGTCGAAATTGAAAGCGGGCGACATCAAACGGATTATCCTCACACGACCTGCCGTCGAAGCGGGAGAGAACCTCGGTTTTCTTCCCGGGGATTTGAAAGAGAAGATCGATCCCTACCTTCGTCCTCTGTACGATGCGATGTATGAGATTCTGGGCGTTAAAGAAACAGAACAACTCGTTGAAAAAGGTGTCGTGGAAATCGCTCCTTTGGCATATATGCGGGGACGCACTCTTGAGAACGCATACGTTATTTTGGATGAAGCGCAGAACACGACCGTCGGTCAGATAAAGCTATTCCTGACACGACTTGGTTTTGGGTCGAAAATGATTGTGACCGGCGATGTCACACAGTCGGATTTGCCCAAGCACATGAAATCCGGTCTTGTCGGGGCCGCGGAATTACTCAAAGGAATCGCCGATATTTTCATCATGCGTTTCTCACGCATCGATGTCGTCAGACATCCTCTTGTGCAGACTATCATTGAAAGGTTTGACCGTCATGAAGGCTAACGTCGTCAATCTCACAAAAGCAAAAGCCAGTTTTCATTCCATTATTGAAACCGCATTTGCCGC
>JAGYMP010000285.1 GCA_018400565.1 Bacilli bacterium
ATGTTGTTTCGCAATCGTTTCAACAGTTATGGCTTCACGGAAATAATTCGGCACGATCAGTTTGCCGCTGCCGGCTGCAGTCGAATCATCACCGGCTCCCGCAAGAAGTGTATCGGATATTGTCGCTTGCAACGATGCAGAAGCAAGAATGATGTCATAATCACTTTCATTGTCCATGAAGACCTGAGACGGAGAGAATTGCATGGTCGAGAAATCTGTCAATCCGAGTTTCTCAAGTCCTTTAATCAAATTGACGAGTTCCTCTGATTCGACGTAAGTGACATCAGTCTGGATGCGTATCGTTTTTGAAGGTGCCACGCGCACATCCTCATTCGGAATCATCAACGCTCCGCCCGTGTCGTTCAACAAACTTCTTGACACGGTTGCCTGGATGGACGATGATGCCATCAGAGTAGCGGGATCATTGAAGAATTTCTCCAAACTGATCGAGCCCGTGATATCATTGATGTTTGTGTAGTTCATGGTGTCAAGGGCGGTGATCAATGCTTTGATTTCTTTTTTAACGATGAATTCCGTCTGTTCACCTTCAAGTTCTGCCATGGATCTGACGGCTGTGACGTCATCTTCCTCTTTTTGTGGCACCAAGAGATTTGCGGAACCGATGTCAAAGATTTTTTGTGACAATGTCGCGTGCATCAATGCACTCTCAAGCAAATCTTCCTGTGCCTCATCGGTATTGATGGAGGCGATTGAGAAGTCACCGGCAAATGATGTGATATCCGAAAAACCCAACACGTCCATCGCATTGATCAAATATTCAATTTCAAAATCCCTGTAATAATGAGTGCCGTCAATCGTCGTTTCAATGCTCAACTCATCGACATCCGTTTTCGTCAATGTGAGATGCGTTGTTTCCATGTCATCGATCTGGCTTGAGATTGTGGCATGCATCAATGCACTTTCAAGCAGTTGCGTCTGGTTCTCATCCGCAATCGTGTCGGATGTCTGTGACGGGAAGAAATTCGTCAAAGAAATGCTTCCGTCAAAGGTCGTGATATCGTTGACGCCCAACAAATCAAGTGCGTTGATCAGGTCTTTGATTTCAACTTTGGTGATATAATGCGTTCCGCCGATAGTTTCTTCGACCGAGATCGCATTGATATCCTTCGACGGTACTACCAACACACTCGATTCCAAACCATCAATCTGTTCTGTGATGGTCGCATGCATCGAAGCACTTAAAAGCAATATCTCTTGATTATCTTCATAATCAGGATCCTGCGATTTAAAGAAGGGATCCAGGGAAATTGTACCGCTGAATCCGTCGATGGTTCCGATGTTCAGCAATTCCAAAACTTCGACGATCGCATGGATTTCGACTTTGGTGACATACTCGGTCAATGTACCCGCATTGCCGACTTCCAAACGGATCGTATTGGTTTCAACATCTTCTTCCGGAATCAAAAGTATACTGGACCCTAAACCAATCAATTGGCTGGAGATGGTTGCATGCATGATCGAAGAATCAAGAATGGTTATGCGTGTTTCCTCATCGTATAAAATCGAAAGATCGAAATTACCTCCGAACGAATCGACATTTAACATGCCCAAAGCGTCCATGGAAAATATTGTATTTTCTAGTTCTTGTTTTGAAATATAATTTGTTTGTGTTCCGGCAGCCGAATCACCG
>JAGYMP010000286.1 GCA_018400565.1 Bacilli bacterium
AGGGGTCATGGGCATCACCAAGGAAAAACGGACGAGTGATTTCAAGGCGATTGGAGACATTACTGAAAATTTGGTCGACCAGATGGCCAAAAACGCTCAAATCGGCGAAGAGGTCACCGGTCTGGACACTTACTATCATGATTTAAACCGATATACACTCGGGCTTCAACCGTCTGATCTGTTGATCATCGCGGCACGCCCGTCCATGGGTAAAACCGCCTTTGCGCTCAATATCGCTCTTAACACAGCAGCGAACAAAGATCATCCGCATGTTGCGTTTTTCTCGCTTGAGATGGGTGTCGATCAGCTTGCCATGCGTCTTTTGTCATGCAAAGCACAGGTCGATAATTTCCGCATGCGTAAAGGGGAACTGACCGACACGGAATGGGAGAAGATCCATTATGCGGTTGATGCGCTTTCCAAACTGAACTTGTACTTTGATGACTCGGGGACCGTCAAGGTCACCGATGTCAGAAGCAAATGCCGCAAGCTCAAACAAGACGACAAACTTGATTTGATCGTTGTTGATTATCTCCAGCTTCTGTCCGGTTCGTCTTACAACAAAGGCAACCGCGTTCAGGAGGTATCGGAGATCAGCCGAATCTTAAAAGAAACCGCACGTGAACTCAAAGTACCCGTCATCGCTCTTTCTCAGCTTTCAAGGGCGGTCGAACAACGCACCGACAAACATCCGGTGATGGCTGATTTGCGTGAATCCGGTTCAATTGAACAGGATGCGGACATCATCATGTTTTTATACAGACAGGAGTATTACGATCCCAAAAACACACCCGACAAGGAAAAGAACAACGTCGAAATCTCCGTTGCCAAAAACCGGTCGGGAACGACCGGCAGTTTCAAACTGCTTTTCAACAAAAACATGTCAACCTTCTCCAACGTTTTAAAGGAAGATGCGTCAGACGAAGATTGGGACGAACAACGGTACGAATATTAAGAATCAAAGGAAGGAGGCCGCCTCATGCTGCGTGAACCATTGGAAGATATCGAAAAACGCTATGAAGAGATCGAAGCGATGATGATGAAACCGGAGATCTCCACAGATGTCGAGACGATGACGAAACTCGCCAAAGAACGTGCCTCCCTCCAAGAGACGGTCACC
>JAGYMP010000287.1 GCA_018400565.1 Bacilli bacterium
CGTACGAACAGTTTTGGAGACTGTCGTGCTACCATTGACACCACACCCCTATAGATTTTACATCATTACCATTATCGAATATTTTGCCCGTTGTGTCAAGTAAAATATCCGACACACGGGAAATGACCGGTCTTTTTCGAGTCATTCCCGTGATTGTCTGGATTTGATGACTTTTTTGCGGGCAAATTCCTCCCGCTCTTTTTCCTCGAGAGCATCCGTGATGTACTTGATGTTGCTTTTGAAGTCCGGTATGACGATGTTGTCCAGTGCATTGGCGCGTTTTTGTGCTTTCCTGATCGCATCGGCCAGACGGTAGACACTGTTGTCAACCTCAGCGAGTTTGACCGTCATTTCCAATACCTCCCGGAATTTCCTGTATGCATAATCGAATTTGGTGTTCGTGTTTTCGATACCGTATTTGAGTCTTATTTCCTGTTTCTCATGCGAGACTTTGGGAATCTCGACCCCCATCACGCTCCGGTAAGTCACTTCAAGCCCGTTGTCGATCGAAATCGCACGGGCGATGTCGTTGACGACACCCAGCGTGATGTTGGCTTCCTGCAAGGCCTGATAGGCTTTCTTGTAGGTCGAGGAGATTTTATCACGCAATTCCCGGACATCGTCCAGATGAGACATCATCTCACGGATGAGGATGTTGCGTTTTTTGTCCATGAGTTCATAACCCTTCTCAGCCAGATCGAGGGATTTTTTAAAGGATATCAAATTTCCTTTGGTCGGAAAGACCTGTTTGTTGGGCATGGTTATTCACCCGCCTGAGCGAATTTTTGGACGACGGATTCCTTCTCGATTTTAAAACGGTCTTTGGCTTCTTTCGGACTGTAGCGTTTGTCAAGCTCATCCTCTTCGACGCGGTCGAGTTCATCTTTGGGCAATGACGACAACAGCAGCCAACCGAGATCGAGTGTGTCATCAATCGTGCGGTTCGTTTCCTGGCCCTGTCCGATGAAATGCTCTTCAAACAAATCACCGAATTTGATGTAAGCTTTGTCAATGTCGCTCAGTTCATCCTCGCCGATGACGGATGCCAGGCTTCTTGCGTCCTGGACTTGGGAATAGGATGCGAAAAGCTGGTTCATCATCGTCTGATGGTCTTCCCGGGTGTAGCCCGCTCCGATCCCGTCTTTCATCAAACGGGAAAGGGACGGCAACACGCCGATGGGCGGAAAAACCCCGTGTTGATTCAAATCACGGTCCAGCACAATCTGGCCTTCGGTGATATAACCCGTCAAATCAGGCACCGGATGGGTGATGTCATCATTCGGCATCGTCAGAATCGGGATTTGTGTGACCGATCCCTTCTTGCCTTTGATGATGCCGGCGCGTTCATAAAGATTGGCAAGATCGGTGTATAGATACCCGGGGAACCCTTTGCGTGCGGGAATTTCTCCTTTGCTTGAGGAGAACTCCCGCAATGCCTCGGCGTATGCCGTCATATCGGTTAAGATCACCAACACATGCATGTGGTGCTTAAAAGCGAGATACTCGGCGGCCGTGAGCGCACATCTCGGTGTCATGATGCGTTCG
>JAGYMP010000288.1 GCA_018400565.1 Bacilli bacterium
TTGTATTTGGGTTATGGTTGATTCATGTGATTGTGATGGCCGTGCTCCATAACAAACATAAAGAGGAAAAAGCCTTGGAAGACGAAATCGATGATATCAGACAAGGTAAATCAAAAGAGGGCGATCTTAAGCCTTTGCCCAAAGATGGCAAAAAAACGATGGTGGTCTCAAAATCGGAGACGATCGTCTCAGGCGAAGAGAACCTCGATCCGACCCAAATGGTTTATGAGGACGTCGACGTCGATCCGGAATTCGTCAAAACCTCAAACAAAGACAAACAGGTCAGTTCGATCGAATATTACATCGACAAACCAAAAATGTCCAAACCGCTCGATCCCACATTTGACCAATTGGTTGAGGATATTCGGAAAATGCCCGATGTCGTCACAAAAATACAGGATGAGAAAATCACGTTTTATGTGGACCAACAACCTTTCCTGGTATTGATGAACTATGGCAATTATTACCGGATGGCTTTCAAATATGAACTCGAAAAAGGAATCCGTCTGATTATCAAATATCCCACGATATCCAAAAACAAAAGTACCCAGGACGAGCTCTGGTTTAAAGCAAACAATTACGGGGATATCCCCAAAGAAGTTATCTATGACATCGTGCGCAATGCGCACGCAAATGCAGGTGCATAAAAGCAACTTTACGGTTGCTTTTTTTTGCTGGGATTTAGTCTAAATCAATTGAAAGGGTTTCCTTTCTGTGATACTATTATAATACGAGGTGAGAGGTTATGAATGTAAAAGAGGTTGAGGCTCTCAAAGAGTCTCTGAAAAGCAAGAAAGAGACGATGTCAAAGGAAGAATTGCAAGAATTTTGTGAAGCATTCGATCGACAGTATATCTACGAATCCACAAGTTTTGACAACGGCGATTTCTCTTATGAAGATGTCTGTTTCTTGTTAGAGGATCCCGGGCGTGAGTTTCCGGATAAAAGCGAACACATGCGTCGAGCGATCATCAACAACCATCTGGCGATACAGATGGTCCATCGTTTGGCACGTGAAGGCAAACAAATCGACGAGACCATCGTCAAAGATTTGCATCAACAGCTCGTTGACGGCATGTTGCCCGGCGGCGTTTACCGGACACGTGATTTATTCATTCTCGGTGCGAAACATGTCCCGCCGACGTATCTGAAAATCTTCAAAAAAATGGATGATTATTTCGAAACGTTGAACAGTGACGCACATGAGGGGATTGAAAAAGCCGCATATGTCCACTTACAGATTCTGAAGATTTATCCTTTCATGGATGCAAACGGTCGTCTTGCCAGATTATTGCTTAATTATCAGCTCGAACTTGACGGTTTTCTCCCCGTTTCGGTCAAGAAAGGCATGCGGGACGAGTATTACCGAAACATCGATGAATACAAAATCAACAAACGAATCGAACCTTTCACTGAGTTTCTCGCAACGCTCGAAAAAGAGCGAATCGAAGAATTTCTTAAAAGAGAGTGATTCGCTCTCTTTTTAATGGAGGATGACACCATGAAATATGTGAATTATCCGTTTAATGAGACGAAACGACTCTCGTTTTATCTTGCCACGGAAGAATATCTTGCACTCACGTATCCCAAAGATGAGTATTTCTTCATGTGGCAGGTTCACCCGAGTGTTATTTTCGGGCGCAATCAATTGATTGAGAACGAGGTCAATCTTGATTACGTCAAAGAGAACAAAATTGATTTCTATCGCAGGAAATCAGGCGGTGGTTGTGTGTACGCCGATTTTTCCAACATCATGTTTTCATTCATCACACCGACATTCAACCGTGACTTCGTTTTCGGCACATATCTCGGACACATTGTCGATGTTTTAAAAGACATGGGACTAAACGCTGAATTTTCTGGCCGCAATGATATCATGGTCGACGGCAAAAAAGTGTCAGGCAATGCGTTTTATCGTGTCAAAGATCGCGCGATTGTCCACGGGACGATGCTTTATGACACCGATCTTTCCGTGATGGTCAAAGCAATCACGCCGAGCAATGAAAAGTTGATTTCCAAAGGCGTGAAATCCGTCAGGAAACGCGTCACGAATCTCAAAGACAAGATCGATCTGTCGCTTGAGGAATTCAAACAACAAATGCGCAAATCACTGTGCGATGAGGAAATCATGTTGACGACCGATGATGTCGCACAGATTGAAGATATTGAGGAATCCTATCTTGAAGAGGATTTTATTTACGGCAAGGACCCGGCTTATTCAATCATCAAAAAAGCACGTGTCGGGGATGCCGGTGAGGTTGAGGTTTCACTTGACGTTAAAAACGGAATCGTCAAAAACATGAACCTGCTCGGTGATTATTTTATCATCGGCGACATCAACCGCTTTTTAACAGCTTTCAAAGATGTCGATTACGGCGAGGATGATTTCAAAACCGTCCTTAAAACCCACGACGTGTCCGATTACATTTACAATTTGGACAATGATGCGTTCATGAATTTGGTGTTTCCGAAAGATACCGCCTAGGAGGGGTTGTTTTGCAGAAAAAGACATGTCTTTATGATCGTCACAAAGCGCTCGGCGCGACAATGGAACCTTTCGCGGATTTCATCATGCCGATCCGTTACACATCCATCAAAGAAGAACATGAGGCCGTGAGAAACCATGTGGGCGTGTTTGATGTCTCCCATATGGGGGAAATCAAGATTTTGGGGCCTCAGGCAGCCAAATATGCCGATTTCATGTTTTCCAATGATATAATTAATCTAAAGGAAAATCACATCGCCTACGGGTTCATGCTGCATGAAACCGGTACCGTCGTCGATGATCTTCTGGCATACAAAATCAGCGAACATGAAGTGCTGTTTGTCGTCAATGCGGCCAACATCGAAAAAGACTATCTGCATTTGGTCGACCACACGGATGATTTCGATGTCCGTATCCGCAATGAATCCGATCAGACATCACAGCTTGCGATTCAGGGTCCTGAAGCCAACGATGTCCTGCCGGATATCATCGGCGGTTCGATTGAGTCATTAAAACCGTTCACATTCAAGGATGTCCGTTATGAAGGTGAGATGATCATCGTTTCAAGAACCGGTTACACCGGCGAGGATGGTTTTGAGGTCTATGCTTCACGCGGTACGATCCGCACTCTTTGGGAGGTCCTTCTTGAAAAAGGTGTGAAGCCTGTCGGTCTCGGTGCGAGGGACACGCTGCGTTTTGAAGCGTCATTGCCATTATACGGCAATGAGTTAACCGATGAGATCACACCGCTGGAAGCGGGTTTTTCAATGTTTGTCAAATTGGATAGCAATCAGGATTTCCTCGGAAGAGAAGCTCTTGAAAAACAAAAGAAAAATGGTGTGGAACATCGAATCGTGGGGATTGAACTTGAGAAACGTGCGGTTCCCCGACATGGATATCCCGTGTACAAAGATGATGAGAAAATCGGTTATGTCACCACCGGTTATCTCTCAATCACACTCGGCAAGCCCATCGCCATGGCGATGGTGGAGAAACCCCACACAAATAAAAAGACGGCTGTCGATGTTGAAATCCGCGGTCGGAGGATTCCGGGTTTTGTCCGCAAAAGGACATTTTACAAACGCAAAAAATGATAAACAGAGTCACCAGGGCACCACGTTTTTATGATACAATAGACATAGAACGAAGCTATAGAAAGGGGTATTTAAATGAGCAAGGTATTGAAGGATCTTCTTTATTCGGATGACCATGAATGGGTTAAGAAAACAAAAGACAATGTCGTTTTGGTCGGCATCACCGATTTCGCACAATCCCAACTCGGCAGCATCGTTTTCGTCGATCTTCCCGAGGCCGGCGATGACATTGAAAAAGATGAGGAATTCGGCGCCGTTGAATCCGTGAAAGCCGCTTCCGATCTTATCGCACCCGTGTCGGGCGAGATCATGGAAGTCAATGATGATTTGGTCGGTGAACCCGAACTGGTCAATGAGAACGCATATGAAGCCTGGTTCCTTAAAGTCAAATTAAGCGATTCATCCGAACTCGACGATCTTTTGAGCGCAGAAGAATACGAAGACATCAGCGAGTAGGTGTCATGATGTTTAAGTATTTCCCACATACGCCCGAAGATGTGGAGGCGATGAAAGATAAGATAGGCATTGCCTCCGTCGATGAATTATTCCAAGACATCCCTGAAGACGTCTTGTTTCATCATGCATACGACATCCCCTCCGCAATGGATGAAGACGGACTCAGACGGTTGTTCAAGTCATTGGCTGACCAAACAACATCCTATACGGTTTTTTCAGGCGGCGGGAGTTATGACCATTATCGCCCCTCGGTGATCGATCCCCTGATCGGAAGACAGGAATTCGAGACCGCATACACGCCGTATCAACCGGAGGTCTCACAGGGGACATTGCAGTACATCTTTGAATATCAATCCATGGTACAGATGCTTACGGGACTGGATGTGTCGAATGCCTCGATGTATGACGGCCCCACAGCCGCGGCCGAAGCATGTCTTATGGCCTGTGCGGCCACGAAACGGGATAAAGTTTTGGTATCAAAGACGTTGAATCCCAAGATGATTTCGGTTGTGAAAACGTATCTCAAAACGAACAATCGCACGTTCGTGATGGTTGAGGAGAAAAACGGCGTGACCGACCGAGAAGACCTCAAAGAGAAACTTGATGATGATGTTGCGGCGGTCTTGATCGGAAAACCCAATGTATTCGGCATCATCGAAGATGTTAAATCAATCGGAAAATTGCTTGAAAACCATAAAGCCCTATTGATAGAAAATGCCGATATATCGACCCTTTCCATTCTTTCCACACCGGGAGAGGACGGGGCAGACATCGCATGCGGTGATTGTCAGTCATTAGGCATGCCGATGGCCTACGGCGGACCGACGCTCGGTTATCTCGCCAGCAAGAAAAAATATGTCCGCAAGATGCCCGGACGCATCTGCGGGATGACGAAAGATAAAGATAACAAACGCGCGTATGTTCTGACGCTTCAGGCCAGGGAACAGCATATCCGCCGTGAAAAAGCCAATTCAAACATTTGTTCGAACCAATCGCTGATGGTGCTTTATGTGACGATTTACATGTCCGTCATGGGGAGAGAAGGATTGATCGAAGTTAACAAACGTTCCTATCAGGGCGCCCATGCTCTGGCAGAAGGATTGATTGACACCGGCAATTTCGAACTTGCTTACGATCAACCGTTTTTCAAGGAATTCACACTTAAAACGAATCTCAATCACGATCTCATCCGTGAAGCATTGCTTGAAAAAGGAATCTTCGGCGGCATCTCACTGGCACCGCTCGGGGAATCATATGAACGCTTGGTGACGTTTGCGGTCACCGAACGCCGCACCAAAGATGAAATTGACGAAGTCATCGATATTTTGGGGGGATTGTCATGAATACCGATGCCACATTGATTTTTGAGAAATCCCGTTCGGGACGGAAGGCCGTGAGTTTTTCGGATTATCCGTATGACGGGCATCGTCCCTTTGAAGAACTCGATCAAAGCCTGTTGAGGGAAGAACCGGCTCTTTTGCCGGAAGTCAGTGAACTTGATGTCCTCAGGCATTACACGAACATGTCACAAAAGAATTTCGGTGTCGAGAACGGGTTCTATCCCCTTGGGTCGTGCACGATGAAATACAACCCGAAAATCAACGATGAAGTCCAAAATTTCCCAGCCTTCAAAAACGCCCACCCGGACCAACCGGCATCAAGCGTGCAAGGGATTCTTAAGATTTATCACGAGCTTGCCAACCATCTTTCTGAGATCTCCGGCATGGCCGAGACATCGCTCAACCCATGCGCGGGTGCGCACGGAGAATTGACGGGTCTGATGATCATGAAGGCTTACCATGAGAAAAACGGCGATTACAAACGCACAAAAGTGATTGTTCCCGATTCAGCACATGGAACCAACCCGGCTTCGACGAGCGTGGCCGGAATGGATGTCGCGGAGATTGAATCGACTGACGAAGGACGGGTCAAGTTATCCTCGCTCAAAGAAGCGCTCGGCGATGACATCGCGGGGATGATGCTCACGAATCCGAACACGCTCGGCATTTTTGAAAAAGATATCTGTAAAATCACCGACATGGTCCATGAGGCCGGGGGTCTTATGTATTATGACGGTGCGAATCTGAATGCGATGTTGGGCAAGGTGAGACCGGGCGACATGGGGTTCGACATCCTGCATCTCAATCTGCATAAGACCTTTTCAACCCCGCATGGGGGCGGAGGCCCGGGATCCGGGCCGGTGGGTGTCTGCGAACACCTGAAGGAATTCTTACCCTCACCCCGTGTCAGGAAGCATGACGGTGATTATTATCTTGAAGAAACAAACGCCGGCATCGGCCGTGTGACGTTTCATCTCGGCAATGTGCTTGTGTGGATCCGCGCTTATGCATATGTGCTCACGCTGGGCCACGAAAACATCAAGGACATCGGCCCGCTCGCGACGTTGAACGCGAACTATGTGCGTGAGTTGCTGAGGGATGATTATCAACTGCCCATTTCCTCATACTGCATGCATGAATGTGTGTTTGATGGTCTGAAAGACAATCCACACGGGGTCCGCACGCTGGACGTCGCAAAACGCCTGATTGAGCAGGACATGCATGCACCGACGATCTATTTCCCGCTTTTGTTCAAAGAAGCGATCATGGTTGAACCGACCGAGACCGAATCGAAGGAAACGCTCGATCGTTTCGCATCCCTCATGAAAGCCATCGCAAAAGAAGCGAAAGATAATCCGGATGTTTTGAAAAACGCACCACAGAAAACACCTGTCAAACGGATTGATGAAGTTTTCGCGGCCAGGAAGTTGATTTTGTCATACCGGGATTATTTGGATTACAAAAAAGACGATGAGGCACTTGATTTTTAAGTGTCTTTTTTTTTGCCATGTTGCACAAAAACAAATCTTAGGGTAAAATAGTCACATAGCAAATGAGGGGTGACTTGCAATGGATTTTGGATTTTTTGGTGTTATTGACGTGATAATCGTCTTGATGGTCATTATCTTTTTGTCCGTCGGATGGCGCAAAGGCTTTTTATTGAAAGTGGTTGAAATGGCATCAGGCATCTTCGGCTTGATTGGTTCGATTTTACTTGCCCGGCCTTTTTCGAAGGTCTTGGATAAGTGGATGGGTGATGACGTCAGCGATCGCATCACGACTTATCTGGAGGAAAACACGGATGGTTTATTTTCACAGACATTGAATGAAACCAATGTCCGCGAGGGATTTTCAGAGATGAACCTGCCGAATTTTATGGTGGATTGGATTGTCAGGAGCATTGATTTTGATGCCGCACATGCCAATTTGATTGAAGCGGTCGAGCCTTATTTGACATCGTTGACTTTGTTATTGATCGCATTCGTGACGCTTTTCTTTGGTTCGATGATCATATTCTTCATTTTGAAATTGTTGGCGGAAGCCATCACCTCCGTACCGTTCATCGAACAGGTTGACAAGGTGCTCGGGGTGTTGTTTGGGTTTGTCAAAGTGGCTGCACTTATCTATATTTTGTTATTTTTGCTTGGGCTCATCATCACGATTCCGGGTATCAACAATCTGATCGGTGATTTCATCGAGACAGACATGAAACTCAGCAGCAATGAATTCAGATTGTCAAAACACCTTTATGACAACAATATTTTGCGTTTGCTTTTAGAGGTCTTTTTGTAATCAAAACCAAACTCCCGGGCAGTTGATTTGCCCGGGAGTTTTCTTTTTAGTATAATGAAAGCATGAGAACAATGAACCTTAGAGGAGGTTACATACATGGAATTTATGAAAGCATTGGCGAAACGACGAAGTGTTTATGCACTCGGCAACGATCCTGATTTTCCCGATGAAGCAATCGCAGACATGATCGGTGAATGTGTCAAACTCACACCTTCCGCATTTAATGCACAGAACCAACGTGTGTTGGTGTTATTCGGCAAACACCACAAGCGACTCTGGGAGATCGTTTTTGAGGAAGTCAAAAAAGTTGCCCCGAAGGATCAACTCGCTTCAAGCAAAGAGAAAATCGACGGATTCAAAGCCGCCCGGGGAA
>JAGYMP010000289.1 GCA_018400565.1 Bacilli bacterium
TTGGACTCGCCGTAAAGAGCGGTCAACGCAACTCCCCCTGCCAGAACAACAAACGCAATCAACCAAAACATCAGACTTTCTTTTTTCTTCTTTTTCATGCGTTCAATCATTTGATCCATAAAAACACCCTTCCCGTATTCTATATTGACCCTCAATGATGAAAATTCATGCAGGCTTTGACTGCTTTTTTCCAACCCTCATATAAATACGAGCGTTTGTTTTCGTCCATGGAGGGAACAAAGTTTTTCTCTGATTTCCACATTTTCTTAATATCTTCGATGGTCCAAAAACCTACAGCAAGTCCGGCTAAATATGCGGCACCCAACGCTGTGGTCTCACTTGTTTTGGGTTTATCGATCTGATTATTCAGAATATCGCTTTGAAATTGCATCAAAAAATCATTTTGCGAGGCACCGCCGTCAACACGTAAATGATTGAGTTCAAGTCCACACTCATCTTCCATGACATGAATGACATCGTTCGTTTGAAATGCAATTGATTCAAGTGTGGCACGTATGAGATGTTCGCGCGTGGTCCCGCGTGTAATCCCGAAAATAGCTCCTTTCGCCTCATCATCCCAATATGGTGTTCCAAGCCCCGTGAAAGCAGGAACAACATACACTCCCTCAGTCGATGAACATGCGATGGCATAAGTTTCGGATTCAGCTGATGTCTTAATAACTTTGATACCGTCTCTTAGCCATTGCACGGCTGAACCGGCCACAAAGATGGACCCTTCAAGAGCATATTTTGTCTTTCCTTCAATATTCCATGCAACTGTGGTCAATAATCCTTCACTCGAAAAAACAGGTTCTTCGCCTGTGTTCATCAATATAAAACAACCGGTGCCATACGTGCTTTTGACATCACCTGTGTTAAAGCACGTTTGTCCGAACAAAGCAGCTTGTTGGTCACCGGCCACACCGGAAATCGGTATCTCATTGCCATAAAAAACATTCTTCGCGGTTTTTCCCAATATGGAAGACGATGGCACAACCTCCGGCAACATCGCTTGTGTGACTCCAAAGAGACCCATGAGATCATCGTCCCACCGCAAATCGTTGATATCAAACATAAGCGTCCTTGAAGCATTCGTGTAATCCGTCACATGACGATTTCCGTCAGTCAGATTCCATATCAACCATGAATCGATGGTTCCGAACAAAAGACGTTTCTCATCCGCCAATGTTTTGGCTTCAGGTACATTATCCAAAATCCATTTGGCTTTTGTGCCGGAAAAATACGAATCAATCAAAAGACCTGTTTTTTCATGGATGGTTGTCTCCCATCCATCGTTTTTCAATTGTTCGCAAATCTGATTCGTTTGTTTGCTCTGCCATACAATGGCTTTGTAAACAGGTTTCCCTGTTTTTTTATCCCACATGACGGTTGTTTCCCGCTGGTTTGTGATGCCGATGGCGACAATCTGATCAGCAGAAACTTTTGCTTTCATCAAACAATCGCTGATACATCCGGACACTGAATCCCAAATCTCATTCGCATCATGCAAGACATATCCGGGTTTGGGAAAATATTGGGTAAATTCTTTTTGGCTTTGACAGTGTACGTCACCTGATTCATCAAATAAAATGGCACGTGAAGACGTCGTCCCCTGATCGATGGATAAAATAAATTTTTGCAAAGTATCGCCTCCATATTGTCCAACCAAACAGATAATTTCTTTTATTATACCAAATCCTGTTCAAAAATTAAATAAGGAGTGATATAATAAATGCGAAAACAGAACTAAAGGATGTGACAAACATGCATCAATTCACTTTACATGATTCAATGGACAACCCGATTCATTTGTATCTCTATAAGACAAAACAACCCGCAAAAGGCATCATTCACATCATCCATGGCGCAAGCGAGCATTTTGCTCGCTATGGCTTGTTTTGCGAATACCTCAACGAACATGGTTATCATGTGATCGGATCCGACATCTTAGGCCACGGACTCTCAACCGACACAAATGATTATGTTCATTTTGCCGATCACAACGGCGATGAGCTGGCTTTAGAATCGGTATTCCTCGTCAAAGATTACATCAAAAATTATTTTCCTGAATTGGATACTTATCTTCTCGGTCACAGCATGGGCTCGTTCATTGCCAGAAAAATGCTTATAGATGATGATGAAGGATTCTATCATAAAGCGATTTTTTCAGGCACAACTTATATGTCTCCTGCTCTTTTATCAATCATGAAATGCATCGTCAAGTTTGTGATTTTTTTCCATTCACCCCGGTATGTCTCACCATTCGTGTTAAGCCTCGGTATTGACTCCAACATAAAGAAAATGCGTAAAGACGGACTCATCGGGGATACGGATGAAGAATGGCTTACCAAAGATGAAGCCATCCAGACATATTATCATGATTCCCCGATGTGTGGTCAACCTTTCACGGTCGGAGCTTACAAAGATATGTTGAATTGGTTGAAATACATCAACAAGAAGAAAAATATTGCAAAAGGTCAAAAACACATACCGATTTTTTTTGCCTCCGGGGAAAAGGATCCTCTCTCCGATTACGGCGCGAAGATTCATAAAATTTGTCGGTTGTACCAAAACCTTGGTTATGAGAAAATTCAAAGCAAACTTTATAAGAACAATCGCCATGAGATATTGAATGAGACAAACAAAGAACAAGTTTATGATGATTTCCTCGAATTTTTTGAAAACGCGTGACTTTGATTTCTATATAGTTTAATAGCCTTGTCCCGACAAGGCTATTTTTTATGCATGCATGTTTCCTAAAACAAAAAGCCAAGTCATTTTGACTTGGCTTGATTTTTTATGAAAGAAATGGCAGCACAGAGAGAAAACGGCCATGTCCGATAATGACATGATCGGCCATCTGTATCTGCATCATCTTTCCAATTTCAATGAACTTCTTGGTAACTTGAATATCCTGAAATGACGGTTCCGGATCACCCGATGGGTGGTTGTGCACGAGAATGATTTGATAAGCAGAATATTTTACCGCGTATTTGAAAACTTCGCGCGGATGAATCAACGATTGATTCAACCCTCCGACAAAAACCTTCTTCTTCGCGATCAACTGGGTTTTTAGATCCAAATATAAAGCCCAGAGCGTTTCTTGTTTGAGATGCGAGGCTTCGTCTTTCATCAATTGGAAAACATCTTTCGACGTTTGAATATGCATCTTCTTTTGATGGTCGGAAACGATGCGTTTGCCGAATTCGATGGCAGCGAGAATCGTAACCGCTTTTGTTTTACCGATTCCTCGATGTTTTTTGAGCTCGACTATGGTTTTTTCTTTAAGTTCACCGAGTGAGTTCAACTCGAACAACACATTTTTCGCGATCTGAATCACATTTTCGTTTTTACGGCCGGACCGCAATAATATAGCCAGCAATTCCGCATCCGAAAGGCTGTCACACCCATATTTTTCAAGACGTTCCCGTGGTCGTTCCCGGTTCGGCATATCCTTGATCTTATACATCATCCCACCTCAAGTAAAGCATACGCCGCAGCAAGTAAATTACTTTATTTTATGGTGTTTTGGATAGTCGATTTATCTTATCAGGAACTGACGGATATGAGACACAAAATAGAGGGATCCTGTAACAAGAAGGATCTCATCATCCTTGAGTGTGTCGCGTATGTTTGAAAAAGCTTCTTTCGCATCATCATTGTATTGTTTGTTTTGATGGTTGCTTTCGGCATAAAGAATTTTTGCATCAGCACATCTTGGATAAGGAAATTCGGTAAAAACAAATTCCTCAACAATATTGTCGAGTTCAGATATGATTCGAGAGTGTTCTTTGTCGTGCATCATGCAAAACAAACATCGGATATTTTTGTCAGGATAAACCATATCCAGTGTCCGAATCAATTCACGCACAGCCCCGATGTTATGCGCACCGTCTAAGATAATCCGTTTGTCGAAAATCTCGAACCGGCCGGGCCACTGTGTGTTAAGCAGACCGTCTTTAATGTTTTGTTCGCTGATGGATGTCTTGGTTTTCAAACGCAATGTCCGGATAGCTTCAATTGCCAAACAAGCATTCTTGATCTGATGATGTCCAACCAGGCCGATCTCATAGTGCTCACCTCGATATGTGAATGTTGTCGGGACGGACACATCTTGGTTCTGAACCTGATTAAAATCGATGATTTTGATCCGGCTGTCTTTTTTGTGGACTATCTCATAAAACAAGGGAAAGAGTGCCTTGTTCTCAATCGATGTGATTAAAAATGACCGTTGTTTAACAATCCCTAATTTATTCAAAGCAATGCTTTCCAATGTGTTACCGAGTTGTTTCATGTGGTCGTATGATATATTCGTGATCAAGGCAACTTCAGGTTGAATGATATTGGTGGCATCAAGTGTGCCGCCCAAACCGACCTCGACAATCGCATATGAAACGCCTTGGTCGCGAAAATACATAAACGCCATCAATGTTAACAATTCGAAAAACGTCACAGAATCGCCGTGATTCTCATAAATGTCATCCCAGATTGTTTTTAACCTGTTAGCATAGGTGATGACATCATCATTATCGATGTATTGATTATTGACCATGATCCTTTCGTTGAATTTAACGATATAAGGCGATGTATAAAGACCGACTTTGAACCCGGCCTCCATCATGATGTTTTTAATGAAATTAGCGGTGGACCCCTTACCGTTCGTACCGCCGACATGAACAGACTTGAATGTCCGTTCAGGATGATCGAGCATATCCGCAGCAATCTGCATACGTGATAAATCAAGCTTATCGCCGAATCGTTTGGAATGCTCAATCCAGGCCTTGGCCGCTTCGAAATCCGTGAACATGTCAGTCCTTCAACGCTTTCAGTCTAGCCTGGGTTTCGGCATGTTTTTTCTTGTATGTTTCATATTTCGCTTTTTCTTCGTCTACTTTCGCTTCAGGTGCTTTTTTTAGGAAGTTTTCATTGTTTAACATTTTTTCTGAACGATCAAGTTCACTTTTTAACGATTTGAGTTCTTCTTCGAGACGCCCGATTTCAGCGTCGATATCAACCAAATCGCCAAGCGGTACAAAACAGGTCATTGACGAGAATACCAACGACACAACCTCACCCGGTTGATCGATGCTGGATTCAATGACGAATTGTCCGGGATTCAAAAACGATTGGATAAACGAACGATTGTTTTCTAAAAATGCCTTCAAATCATTATCGTCCGATTCAATCATTAAATCAACCGTTTGGTTGTATGGCACATTGTATTCGTTGCGCAATGCCCGAACTTTTCGAATCAATTCGAAGAAATCATCCCGACCCTTTGCGTCCTGAAAGACATGATCATCCGGTTCGGGCCATGATGCGACCATGATAGATACTTCATCATGGGGAAGCATCTGATAAATCTCTTCGGTCACAAACGGCATATAAGGATGCAACATGCGCACGATTGCCGACAAGACCTTCAGTGCAGTTATATTGTTTTCTTTTGCGTCGGGAAGGATTTTATGCATCTCGAGATACCATGAAGCAAAATCATTCCAGGCGAATTGATGAAGGGTTTTGGCGGCCTCACCGAATTCGTAGGCATCCATCAGACGGTCGACATCAACAATGGTCTCATTCAGACGATTCAAGATCCAACGATTGGCAAATGAAGCAGGTTCAATCTCCTTTTGTATATCGACAGCCTTCACATTTGTTGTATTCATCAAAAAATAGCGGCTGATATTCCATAACTTGTTGATGAAATTCCAAGAAGCTTCGACCTTTTCCCTTTCATAACGGAGATCAAGGCCGGGTGCTGAATTCGTGGAAATGAAATAGCGGAGACTGTCCGCGCCAAACTCATCGACAACATCAATCGGATCGACGCCGTTACCCAGAGATTTAGACATCTTGACACCATTCTCATCACGGATTAGTCCGTGGATCAAGCAATCCGAAAACGGCGTTTTTCCGGTGAACTCCAACCCTTGAAAAATCATTCTGGCCACCCAGAAAAAGATGATGTCATACCCTGTGACCATCACATCATTCGGATAGTAGCGTCTGTAATCATCGGTTTCCTCGGGCCAACCAAGAGTCGAAAACGGCCATAATGCCGAGGAGAACCAAGTATCCAAAACATCGGTGTCCTGAACCCATCCTTCGCCTTTCGGTGCTTCTCTTCCGCAATAAATCTCATCTTCTTTATACCAAACAGGGATACGGTGCCCCCACCATAACTGACGTGAAATACACCAATCCTCTATGTTGTTCATCCAGTTATTGAATATTTTTTCGAACCTGTCAGGCACAAATTGGACAGTACTGTTTTCCAATGCGTTTTCTGCGAGTTCATCCATGCGGACAAACCATTGTTTGGATTTGCGCGGTTCCACAATGACGCCTGTTCTTTCACTGTGTCCGACACTGTGTATGTGTTTTTCGATATCCACCAAAAGTCCTTCTTTTTCCAAATCTTTGATGAGTTGTTTCCGACACTCAAAACGTTTCATGCCGTTGTATTTTCCGGCCATGTCGTTCATGGTCCCGTCTTCGTCCATGCACAGAGGCATATCAAGATCATGTCTTTTTCCGACTTCGAAATCATTGGGATCGTGGGCTGGCGTCACTTTGACGATACCCGTCCCAAATTCCTTATCGACATAGTCATCGGTGATGACTGGAATTTCTCGGTTTGTTGTCGGGATTATGACTTTTTTTCCGTGGATGTGCTTAAACCGATCGTCATCGGGATGAACCATGAGTGCCGTGTCGGCAAACATGGTCTCGGGCCGTGTTGTCGCCACAGTCAACGCTTCATCTTCGCCAACGACTGGATACTGATAATGATAAAGATTGCCTTCGACCTCTTTGTGTTCGATTTCGATGTTTGAAAGCGCGGTTTTCGCTTCGACATCCCAATTGATGAT
>JAGYMP010000290.1 GCA_018400565.1 Bacilli bacterium
CCGATTGAGGAGCTCATGCATCTCTATGTGGAGTTTCATGAAAAAGCCAAAGATTATCCTAAAATCGAGGATGAGGCGCGAACGATCTTCCGCGAACTTGAAAACGGCAACCCCAAGTACAAAAAAATCTGGGAATGGTTCAGAGAGGTCTCGCTGAAGGAATATATGCGCATCTATGATTTGCTGGGTGTACGTTTCGATGCTTATGACGGTGAAGCTTTTTATAATGATAGAATGAAACCTGTCATACAAGAATTGAATGAAAAGGGACTGTTAAAAGAAGACGAAGGTGCAATGATCGTCGATCTCGGCGAGAATATGCCGCCTGCATTGATTCAGAAGAAAGACGGGTCCACACTCTACATCACACGGGATCTGGCGGCGATTTTTTACCGTAAAGACACCTATGATTTTGATGAGGCCTTGTATGTGGTCGGCAATGAACAAAAATTGCATTTCGAACAACTCCGCCGTGTCATCACCAAAATGGGCTATGATTATGCCGACCAGATTGAGCATGTAAACTTTGGGCTTGTGCTTCAAGACGGGAAAAAGATGTCAACCCGCAAAGGGAAGATCGTCCGTTTGGAATCGGTGATCGATGAAGCCGTGCGTCTGAGTTTAGAGCATATCAATGAGAAAAATCCTGACTTGCACAACAAAAACGACGTCGCAAAAAAAGTCGGTGTCGGAGCGGTCATCTTCAATGATTTGAAAAACTACCGGGCGAATGACTTTGAATTTGATTTAAATGACATGGTGAGTTTTACGGGACAGACCAGCCCTTATCTTCAATACACGTCCGTGCGCATGACATCCATTTTTTCGGATGCGCATGATTTTTCCTATGATTTGGACATCGATCCGAGAATGTTTGAAAAGAAACATTATCATGATATGTTGAAACTTGCGTCCCAATATGAAAAGACGTTAAAAACAGCCGCAGAAGAAAACGCGCCATCTGTATTGGCGAAATATCTTTTGCAGCTGGCCAGTTTATTTAACCATTTTTATGGCGAGGAGAAGATCCTCGTCGAAGACAAGAAGGAACGGAACACAAAATTGCATGTGCTCTCGATTGTGAAGCGCATTCTCGATGACGGCATCAAGTTGCTGGGCATGGAGGTCATTGAAAAAATGTGACGTTCCTCATTTAACATGATGAGGTGAACACCATGAAGACACATGAATCAAGCACACCCGAAAAGGATATTCTGCATTCGCTCAAGCGGATGTTTCAGTGGATGGGACGGCGTTGGCCGTTACTCATCCTTTCTTTCGGGTTTTTATATTTGGTTTCTTATATCCGGACGACGATTCCGTTGTTCGGTCAACACATTATTGACGTGATTTTAAAACGCGGTGACCAAGGATCGAAATTACCTGATTATCTGAGCAGTCTGATTAACGGGGATACGGCGTTCCGACAGTTGCTTGTGGCCGCGGGGTTGTTGTTGTTAATCAATGTCATCCGGTCGCTGTCGATTTTCTTAAGACGGGTGTTGACCGGCTATTTTGCTGAATCGACCGCTTACGATCTCAGAAACAACCTTTACAGAAAATTACAGAATTTGGGGTATGATTACCATGCCCATGCCGAGACCGGCGATATCATCCAACGGTGCACGACGGATGTCGACAC
>JAGYMP010000291.1 GCA_018400565.1 Bacilli bacterium
GTGGACACCATTTCTTTGATAAAAGTCGCTTCGAGCAAGTCACGCATCTCATTGCCGCCTTTCTTGTAGATTTCTTTTTTCATATTCATCAAGTTGTTTGATCCAAGCGTCATCATAGGGAACATCGTTTTTCAAGCAATAATATGCAAACACATCCGCGAACGGATATGTCTTCAGTTCTTCCGTCCAAGTGAGTCTGTGGTTGTAATCTCCGTCATTTTCCATGTCCTTCAACATCTTCACCGGTTCCAACAAGGCCCGCAACAACGCTTTTTGCGCATTCCGCGAGCCGATCGTCCAAGCAAACAGGGGACTGATCGATCCGTCAAAGAAATCCAGTGCCAAATGCGTTCTGTCAAGCAAATCATTTCTCACAAGGGTTTCCATAGTCCTTTGCAGCACATCATCCATCAAAACAACGTGGTCGGAATCCCAACGCATCGGTCTTGAGATATGCAACAGAAGTTCATCGGAGAACACCATCACGGAAGGGATTTTATCAAAGACGTCTTCGGTCTGATGGAAATGACCGAGATCGAGACAAATCGTTTTGTTTCTGTCCAAAACGTAACTCAGATAAAAATCATATGAACCGGTCGTATATGCCTCGGTTCCGATACCGAACAATTTCGATTCCACCGTGTCCAAAACATGAGATTCATCGATATCGCTTTCATATATGCGGTCCAGTGATTCCGCCAGTCTTTTTCTGGGCGACAGACGGTCAATCGGATAATCCTTGAATCCGTCCGGGATCCAGATGTTGACAACCGATTTTTGATTCAACTCTTTTCCGAAATACTCACCGATTTTTCTGGACCGGATGCAATGATCGATCCAAAAATCACGGATTTCCTTTTTGTTGGAACTCAGCGTGAATCCCGATGCTGCTTTGGGATGCGAGAAAAGCGTGGGATTGAAATCAAGACCGATCTGCTCTTCTTTGGCGAAATCGACCCATCGCGAAAAGTGCTTTGGCTCGATTTCATTGACATCGATCGAATCGTCCGTGTCGGCATAAATGGCATGCAGATTCAATTTTTTCTTGCCCGGAATCATCGAGAATACCTGATGAAGGTCTTCTCTCA
Organism: Bacilli bacterium; assembly: GCA_018400565.1. Classification (GTDB taxonomy): domain Bacteria; phylum Bacillota_I; class Bacilli_A; order Izemoplasmatales; family Hujiaoplasmataceae; genus M55B122. The sequence continues at coordinate 1,089 of JAGYMP010000291.1, forward strand.
GTTCTTTGGGATTGCGTGCACCGTACGGATATTCGCCCGTGACCTGGATGCCGCCGGACAATGTCTCGTCGGGATGCATGAATCCTTTGATGTTGTCGCCTTGCCAACAATGGATGGACAGAGGGATGCTCGAAGCTTTCTCAATAGCCCCATCCGTGTCAACACCGATTTTCGCATAAGCTTTTTTCGCCTGTTCATAGCGTTCTTTGATTTCTTTTTTGTTCATGATTTCATCCTATCTAGTTGAGATCGTTCTTTTTTTGTTACATGTTTGCTTTCGGGTTTGAATGATTTCGGGGGGAAATGCTCCTGCCAATCAAAATCATCCCTTATGTCCTCAAACATTCCGTCCGCCTGCATCAGCACCAGGGCATTCCCCAATGCGGTGGCTTCTTTGGGACCGATCACGACATGTTTTTCTGTCACATCCGCAATGACCTGATTCAGATAATCATTCCTGCTACCGCCGCCGATGACAATGATCTCTTTGAATTTTCGGTCGATCAATGATTCAAGGCGGCGAATGACATCGCGGTATTTGAATGCCATTGAGATCAGTATTGTTTTTAAAACCGCTTGATCGTCGTCAAAGATTTCTTGCCCGGATGCATGCAATTTATCACGCACGGCTTCCAGGTAACAATCAGGAAACACAAGATCATCGTCGTCGATGTCAATCAACCCGTAACGGATTTCTTCTTTCGCCAATTCATTCAATAATGATGATAAAGCAACACTTTTGTTTCTCTGCCGATATTCTTCAAAAGCATGATCGAACAGCCAAAAACCCATGGCGTTTTTCAAAAATCGGATCTGAGAATCATACCCGATCTCATTGGTGAAATTCTGTCGTTCGGTTTGTTCATTGATTCTCGGACGATCCAGCAATGACCCTATCAGGCTCCATGTCCCGGAACTAATGTATAGAGGTCGGTTTTTATTGGAAATAGCCGTGATGGCGCTGGCCGTGTCATGGGTGCACACAGCCACAACACTGACGTCATGATTCAGTTTCATTCTTGTTTTGATGTTGTCTTTGAGCCACCCGTATGAGTCGCCGGGATGTATCACATCAGAAAATAACCTTTCATCGATACCCAAACGTTTTATGATCGGTTCGATCGTTCGTTCACGGGCATCCAGCAGAGCCGTTGTTGAAAGATTCGTTATTTCCATCCGTGTCTGCCCTGTGAGATAATAAGCAATCAAATCGGGGATCAACAAAAGTTTTTCGGCTTCATCATATAGCGAAGGTTCATGTTTTTTCAAATAATACAGACGATAGATTGTGTTGAAAGCAAGATGCTGTATGCCGGTTCTTTCATAAAGGCTTTTATCTTTGAACAGAGCCTCCACTTCATTGATGACACTTTTTGCTCCTTCATCACGATAGGAAACGGGTTGTCTCAACAAGCATCCGTTTTTGTCCAGCAAACCGTAATCAACAGCAAATGAATCAATGCCCACATGACGAATGGCGGCGTATTTTTCAAACGCCTTTTCCATGCCTTTCAAGATATGGGCAAAAATGGAATCAAAGTCCCAGGACAAGCGTCCGTCAATTTCGACTGGTTTATTTTCAAACCGATAAATCTCGTGCTGGGTCAGATGATTCTTGTCCATTGATTCGAAAACATATACCCTTCCGCTGGAAGCTCCCAGATCAATCGATAAATATTGTCTTGTCATTGTATTTGCCACCTTAGATGAAACCGTTTTTACTATAACAATACATGAACGTTTATGTCAACTTTTGAACGTTAGATTGACAAACAATCATTCAAGTGGTACAATTCAATCATAAATTGACACTTATATGAAGGAATGATTTTATGCTTGTCCAGGAGCGCCAACAAAAAATTATTGATATTCTGCGCAAAGAAAAAACGATCAGTCTGCGTAAACTCAAGGACATTTTTTATGTGAGCGAAGCCACAATCAGACGTGATTTATCCAAACTCGAACAAAAGGGGATCATCCAACGCACACACGGAGGGGCCATCCTTCCTGAGTCTTCCACAGAAGAATCGTCAATTCTTGTGCGCCAGCAAACCCAAATCAAGGAAAAGAAGAAAATCGCACACGGTTGTCTTCCGTTAATTCCAGACAACGCCTCTGTTTTTCTGGATTCGAGCAGCACCGTGGGACATCTGTTGTATCTGCTCAAAGACATAAAAGGGTTGACCATCATCACCAACGGATTAAACAACGCGATGATCGCTTCCCAAAGCACAAATGCAAACCTTTATTTGTCCCCCGGGATTGTCTTCACAAAAACGAATTCCGTCCTGGGGGCCGACACCATTGACTATGTCAATGGTTTCAACTGCAATTACTTTATCTTTTCCTGCAGCGGCATCTCCCTTAATCATGGTGTCATGGAGGCCTCATTTGAACAAAAGATGGTTAAAGAAGCCATGTTAAGAAAGTCCAAGCATCATATTCTCCTCGTCGACCACACAAAGTTTGAAAAAATATACATGACCACAACCTGTGGATTCGATGTCATCGATGTTGTCATAACCGACAAACAACCCCCGGATGATTATATCAAAATGTTCAAAGAACATGATGTGGAACTGATCGTTGTTTAACCCAACACGGCAAACGGCCTTTTTAAAAGCACTTTATTGCATGTTTTTGCATGCATAAAGTGCTTTTGTTCTGATATGTGTTGTTACTGCTTGCCGATGATCTCATCCGTCAGAAATCAACCCGCAAAGCCCATTATACACATCAACTCCCTGTTTGTAAACCAATTGCATTTGACGGATACTTTTTCCCGTCTTCGGCCATAATTAGTGAATATCCCTTTTCGACTGTGTGTTCGGAACCACAACAAAATTATGTTGCCCTAGGGAATGTTCAGTAATTTTTATCCAAAAGAAAACGTGTCATTTTATATATGGAATATTGGAATCGGTTTGAAAAATGATGGCGGTGGTGGTAGAATAAAGAACGATATGACATTATAAAAAGAAAGGACTTTACAATGGAATTTTTACTTTACGGAACAATGGGACTGGCGCTTCTTGCGCTGCTGTATGCTTTTTATCTTTACAGAGCCGTCATGAAGAAGCCTGAGGGCACGGAGACCGTCAAAAGGATCTCCGGATACATCCGGGAAGGTGCGACCGCTTTTTTGAACAGGGAGTATTTGATCATCGCCTTGTTCGTGGTCGTCGCATTTTTCCTGATCTGGTTGTCGCCACTCGGATTGGCGAGTGCGATTGCCTTTGTCATCGGTGCCGTTTTCAGCGCATCGGCAGGCGTCGTCGGCATGAAAAGCGCGACCAACGCAAACTCACGGACAACCACGGCAGCCAATGACCACGGCATGAAAAGGGCACTCGGGATCGCTTTCAAAGGCGGTGCCGTCATGGGGATGGCCGTTGTCGGCTTTGGTCTTTTGGGTGTTTTGATCATCTTTACCTTCACCCATGAAGCACTCGGTTATGAAGCGCGTAAAGCGATTGAGATCGCCGCGGGATATTCCCTCGGTGCATCAAGCATCGCCTTGTTCGGACGTGTCGGCGGCGGCATCTTCACGAAAGCCGCTGATGTCGGAGCGGATTTGGTCGGGAAGATCGAATCCAACATTCCCGAAGACGACCCCAGAAACCCCGCCGTCATCGCAGACAACGTCGGAGATAACGTCGGTGATGTCGCCGGGATGGGCAGTGACTTACTGGAATCATACGTGAGTTCGATCATCGGTGCCGCCACCATCGGTGCTTTATGGTTTGGACTGGAAGGCGTCATATTCGTGATGGTCGTCGGCGGATTCGGTATCCTTTCTTCCATTTTCGGTTCCTTTTTTGTCCGCGGCAAGGAAGACTCAAATCCCTACAGAGCTTTGAAGATGGGGACATACGCAAGCGCCGGTTTATTCCTGTTGGCAGCGTTTGTCTTGAATGTCATCTTTGTCAACCAAGGCATCTTCGATGCAGCGTTATCCGACATTAACCTCAATTTCGGTCCGTTCATCAGTGTGGCGATCGGTCTCGTCATTGGTCTGTTCATCGCTTTTGTGAGTGAGTATTACACCGCATCCAGGTACAAACACGTGAAACAAATCGCCAAACAATCGGAAACCGGACATGCGACCAACATCATCGGCGGTCTCGCCATCGGCATGCAGAGCACGGCTTTCCCCGTGATTCTGATTGCCCTCGGCACGATTTTCGCTTATATGACCGGTGGGCTTTTCGGTATCGGCCTGGCCGCCGTCGGCATGCTCGGCACCGGCGGCATGACCGTCAGCGTGGATGCATACGGTCCGATCGCGGATAATGCGGGCGGCATTGCGGAAATGGCCGGTCTTGACAAACGTGTCCGCATCATCACCGATGAACTGGACAGCGTCGGGAACACGACCGCCGCGATTGCCAAAGGCTTTGCGATCGGCAGCGCCGCATTGACCGCATTGGCCCTGTTCAGCGCATTCACCGAAGCCGCTGAACTGACCGGCATCAACATCGCCGACCCCAAGGTCATCGCCGGTCTCATGGTCGGCGGCATGCTGGCCTTTTTGTTCAGTTCGCTTGTCATCTCAAGCGTCGGGAAAGCCGCCAATAAGATGATTGACGAAGTCAGACGCCAGTTCAAAGAAAAACCCGGCATCATGGATAAAACCGAGAAGCCGGATTATGCCAAATGCGTGAAAATCTCAACCGATGCCGCTTTGAAGGAAATGATCTTCCCGGCCCTTCTGGCGATCGTGACACCCCTTGTCATCGGCTTCTTGTTCGGTGCGGAGGCGCTGGGCGGGCTTTTGGCGGGCACATTGATCACGGGAGTCGTCCTGGCCATTTTCATGGCCAACAGCGGCGGTGCCTGGGACAACGCCAAAAAATACATTGAAATCGGTCACCACGGCGGCAAAGGCAGTGATGCCCACAAAGCAAGTGTGACGGGCGACACCGTGGGCGATCCGTTCAAGGACACGGCCGGTCCCTCCCTTGACATCCTCATCAAACTCATGACGACGATCTC
>JAGYMP010000292.1 GCA_018400565.1 Bacilli bacterium
TCAGTTCAAGGTGTTCGATGAGGACCTTGCCGCTTTTGACAATGCGGAAGCCCATGTCATCACGACGTTCACCGACGAAGATTCCGTGATTGACATTGAGGCCACGTTGGACCAATACCGAATCGATTTCGAAGACGACCAATATGCCGTCATAACGTTGGTCAACCACACGGTAATGTCGATTCCCGAAGATTTCACGATGCCCGATGTGTATTCCGGCGATTACAACATGGTTGCCGCGGATGACATCAATCTGGCACTCAAGACTTATGCACCCGATACGCCCCATACCTTTTATGTTGATGAGACGGCGGGTGCCGGATGGCTCCAATTCGATTTTCCACAAGGAGATTATCAGTTGATATTGGATGATGGATCGCCCATTTCCACCGTTACTTTGTATGATGCCGATCAAAATGAAATCGGCGTACTGTCCGCGGGGGAAACATTTACCGTTGACACAGAAGGCATTTACTATCTCTATGTCGAATGTCAATCTACGGATTTATTGACAATCGCTGTCGATCCCGTCACATCTGAGTAAGGTTGCATGCAGGATAATTTGATTCGCTCGTTCATGAAAACGTTCAACCGGCTTGAGCGCTATCTGAGGATTGAATATAACGACGGACGCTTCGACGAAAACACGTTCATGGGCACCATGTATCGGATTCGCAGCCGGCGCAGTCATCCGATCCTATCCGGGAAACATGAGTTTGACCTCGTTTCACAGGCTTCACAGCTGAGGAATCTCATGGTGCATAATCATGAAGTTGCCCAACCGACAAAACGGTTCAACGACATGTTCACCAAACTGGTGGACACGATTACCCAACCGGGAAAAGTTGAAGATGTCATGGTTCATGTGAATGCCATCGAAAAAGCCAGGCGGACGGATTCCTTGTCTCATGTGCTTGAAGTCATGGAAGAGACCGGCTATCAGGAAATCCCCGTTTTTGCAGGTGATGCGCTTCTGGGCGTGTTTACCGAGAAGACGCTCTGGCACCATTTTCTGATCAAACCGGATGACACCATCGATCTTAACATGACCATCGAGCATGTTCTCAAGGCCATTGATTTGGACGGTATCCCCAGAAAATATTTCTCCTTCGTGGCTCGGGACGAATCGGTGGTTGCGGCATATGAAATGTTTTTTGCCGGTGACAGAAAATACCTGGATTTGTTGTTTGTGACCGAGCACGGAAAGAAAGATGAAACGATTTTGGGAATGGTTGCTTTGTACGATTTAGAAGCGGCGATCGAATAAAACGAAGGCGGATGAAAGCTTACTTTCATTCGCTTTTTATATGCATTTTTGGTATAATGATTGCGG
>JAGYMP010000293.1 GCA_018400565.1 Bacilli bacterium
AGGGATAGTTCTGCAAGGTCAGCCGACCGTCGGCCAACAAGACACCCAATGATGTGCCGGACAAATCCATGCCAAGGAAGTTGAATTCCGTGCCATGACCGATTCCGAAGCCAAGGTAGGAAATCGTTGACTCGCTGAAAATCACGAACGGTATCATCAAAACACTTGATGTGATGATTGTTCCGATCGCATTCGGCAGGATGTGGCGGAAAATCAAACGGCTGTCTTTTGCGCCCAAAGTACGGGAGGCAAGCACGTATTCTCTGCCTTTGTACCTGTAAAACTGCGTCCTGGTCACCGATGACACACCGATCCATCCGTTAATGACAAGGATGACGATCAGTGTCTTTACGCCCGGTCCGATTAAAGCAATCGCAATACTCAACGTCACCAGCCAGGGAATCCTTCCCATGATCTCTGCGAAACGTTGCATGACAATATCGGTTTTGCCACCGTAATAACCCATGATGGCACCATAGATGATACCGATGAAGATATTGATCGAGGCAACCATGACACCCAAGATGAGCGAGGTTCTCGTCGCAAGGAAAATCTTTGCGAACATGTCGTGTCCGCCGGCAGATGTGCCGAAAAAGAAATAAGGCATTTCCTCGTATCCCATGTAAAGCATGTAATCGACTTCAAGGTCATAAGAATAGCGCATGATCATCTCGCCGGTGTCCGGATCCGGCACGGGCACACCACTGCTCCGCGAATATATTTTGGTGATCGGACATTTCTCGCCGGGCTCCCATCCGTCCGGGTTTGCAGGATCCGGGGGAGGGGTGCACACATCAGCGTTTTCATCGAATATTTCATTCATATCAATTGACGAAAATGATTTGAATCGTTTGACACCAAAAACATCTTTGTATTTGTTGTAGCGGAAAGACGCCATGAGCCTGAGTCCGTTCACACGGTGGTAAGAACCGGCGCCGCCGCTGTATTGATATTGTGCCAGATCATAACCTTCCGCTCTGTATGTCTGCGTGTCATCGATGACGGATATACTTTTGAGACGCACACGGTTCTGGTGCGATTCGGATACGAACGCAATTTTTATTTTGCTGGTCAGGGTATCAGCCGTCACATCATCAAACACATCAATCTGATGCAAGCCGATTTCGTCAACGGAGCCAACCATAACTTCATCGCCGTCTTCGAAAAGATAGACTTCGACGGAACGGTCTCCGTCGTCTTCATCAATGAAACGATCGACCATGAGCTCGATGTACGTGTCGTTGCTTCTGGTAAACGTCTGTGAATCGGGCGATATTACGGCGTAGTACTGAGAATCGCTGTCAAGGCGCATCTGGTTTGTGCCACCGATACATTCGTCGTCGGAAGAACTTGTACAGGAAGTCTTATAATTTTCCAACGTGTCAATTTCAACATAGTCCCAATTCATGCCTTCGGGAAGCCCCAACCCATATTCCGGATCGATCGTGGAGGGATTGACGGCCTGATCTTCCATAAACACGGTGCCGTCCATGAATCCGAGCTCCTCGACCAAGGGTACCCTGGGAGGCAGATAGGAGATGGTCTCTTCCAGTTCCGAATAATTTTTATTGGTGAGGATCGGTATGAACACCGAAAGAATGATGATGATGCCCAAAATGATCGAAGCGGTGACATTGGTCTTGTTTTTGGCAAAACGAATCATCGCATCCTTGAAATAGCCCACGGGTTTCGTTTCGAATTTCTTGTCAAAAATCTTCTCTTCTTTTTGGACAAATTCAAATTTCGATTTATCGATGGACCGTTCTTTTTTGTCTTGTTTTTTTTCGTGAGTCATCACTTCTTCGCCCCCATTCTAATCCTGGGATCGACGACCCCGTAA
>JAGYMP010000294.1 GCA_018400565.1 Bacilli bacterium
GCGCATTATCAGGCATTCGTCGACCGTTTCCGCTACAAAGCAACCAAGGCCAAGAGTGCACAAGACCGCATCAAGAAAATCGAACGCATGGACAAGATCGACAAACCGGCGCAACACCGCCGGTCCCTCAACCTGCAGATCAAAAGCAAACGACCGACCGAGGTCATTGTTTTGACCGCCGAAGAGCTGGCGATCGGATATGAAAGCATCATTCAGGAAGACATATCATTTTCGATGCGGGGCTTTGAGAAGGTTGGTATCTTGGGAGCAAACGGCACCGGGAAAACCACGTTTGTCAAAACCGTGCTCGGTGATCTCAATCCGCTCGGGGGAAAACTCATGTTCCACAAGAAGCTCAACATCGGTTATTTCGACCAACAGCTTGAAACCCTCGATGATAAGAAAACGGTATTTGAGACGATTCATGATGATCATCCGGGGAAAACCGTGAAGGATGTGCATGACGTCCTGGCAGACATCATGTTCTCCGGTGAAGACGTCAAGAAGAAAGTTGGCATGCTTTCGGGCGGTGAGCGCGTGAGACTCCAATTGTTGAAAACATTGCTTTTCAAACCGGAACTGTTGGTTCTTGATGAGCCGACAAACCATCTTGACATCGAATCCTCAAGTGTCATCGAGGATTTGCTCGAGAATTATAACGGCCCACTTTTGTTTATTACCCATGACCGGCATTTTCTGAATGCCGTGGCGGATAAATTATTGATTTTTTCCGATAGTGGAGTGCGGGCATTTTACGGCAATTATGACAGATGGCGCGAACAACGCGAGCGTGAAAAAGAACAAAAAAAGACGATTGAGAAAGAAAAAAGACGGTTAAGAAAAAACCAAACCAAGCGCACGACCATGAATAAGCGGGATATCGAGCAACACATCGATGAGCTTGAAACCGATATACACGACCTCAAAGCAAAACGCTTTGATCCCGATGTTTATGAAGATCACGAGAAGTATCATGAGATAGAAGAAAGAATCACTGACAAAGAAAAACAACTTGAAACATTGTTGGATCAATTAGTCGATAACGAACACGGATAATTCGTGATTAAAACCGGGTTATTTATGCTAAAATAGGGTTAAGATGCAAAACAATCGGGTCAAAGCGAGTATGGTTTAGGCACTGACAACCATGCAGCACATCAAAAGATCGCAATAAATTTGAACGAATGTTTAACAGGAAGGATGATCGAGATGATTGAACGGTTGAAGACAATCATCAAAAACCATTTAGAAAAGATGATGGTTGAACAATACGAAGTGAATGCCGAATTAAATGTTGAAGAACCGAAAAGACTGGGACAGGGTGATTTGTCAGTTCCTGTGTTTGCGTTGGCAAAGACCATGAGAAAACCGTTGCCCGAGATTGCGGCTGATGTCGCTTCCATCATCAAAGAAGGCCCCGCGGGGTCTTATATTGCTGATGTGAAAATCATGGGCGGGTTTGTGAACTTGCATTTGTCATGGCCTCACGTCGCAGAGACGATCATCCATGATTTTGAGCATGATATACCCGTGAATGCGGATGATGAGAAGATTATCGTCATTGATTATTCATCTCCGAATATCGCCAAGCCTTTTTCCGTCGGACATCTGCGTTCGACGATCATCGGACATGCAATCGGCAACATCGCCGAAAGACTGGGCCATCATGTCGTACGCATCAACCATCTCGGTGATTTCGGAACGCAGTTCGGTAAGATTATCTATGCTTATCTTCATTACGGCGATGAGGACAAAGTCAAAGAAAACCCGATTGAGGAGCTCATGCATCTCTATGTGGAGTTTCATGAAAAAGCCAAA
>JAGYMP010000295.1 GCA_018400565.1 Bacilli bacterium
TTTGATGGTGCCGGTGAACAACACGTTTTTCTGCAAAACGACCGCGACTTCTTTACGCAGGGTTTTTAGATCATATTCTTTCACATCACGACTGCCGACTTTCACTGAACCTTCGTCTGCATCATAAAGACGGCTGATCAGACTGATCAATGTCGATTTAGCCGAACCGGTGCCGCCTAAGATTCCGACGGTGGCTCCGGAAGGTATCTGAAGGTTGATATCCTCAAGCACACAGTTTTCAGCGTTTTTGTCATATTTGAAGCAGACATCCTTAAACGAGATGCTGCCGTCTTTGACTTCATAAACCGGCTCCTCCGGATTCTTTAGCGTGCTCTCCTCGGACAACACTTCCGAGATGCGTCTGACTGCGGCAACGGACAAGGTCATCATCACACCGATCCAAGAAAGCATCATCAAACTGAACAAAAGGCGCATGCCGTAAAGAATCAAACTCGACAACCGTCCGGTTGTGAGTTCGCCCCAAATCGGTTTGCCTTCCGGCGTGAATCCACCGAACGTTTCGACGATGATGATCGCCCCGAAAACGGATATCAATGTCAGGACGAGGTACAACACGAATTGAAATGCCGGTCCGTTCAGGGCAACGATCTTCTCCGCCTTGATGAAGTCATCACGCACATCGTGCGATGCTCCGGCGAACTTGCTTTTTTCGTGTTCTTCCATGACATAGGATTTCACATCACGCACACCCTGAATATTTTCCTCGACGGTGGCATTCAGCTTATCGTATTTACTGAAAACACGCCGAAAAATCGGAATGGCTTTGGTGAAGATAAAGTAAAACACCACAGCCAGCACAGGAATCATCGCGATGAAGATCCAGCTTAAGTCCGCGTTGATCGAAAATGCCATAATGATGGAAAATGCCAGCAACAACGGTGCTCTGACAGCCACGCGGATCAACATGCCATAGGCATTTTGAACATTCGTGATGTCCGTGGTCATCCGTGTGACCAAACTTGACGTCGAAAATTTATCGATGTTGTCAAAGGAAAATTCCTGGACATTGTAAAAGATGTCTTTTCGGAGATTCCGCGCAAATCCCGTGGCTGCCTCAGCCGCATATTTTCCGGCAAGGTAGCCAAAAAGAAGGGCAAATGCCGCCAGCCCCAGAAGCAACAGCGAATATCTGAGAAGATTTGTGATATCATTGGCGATAATGCCGTCAATCAAAGCCGCCATCACAAGCGGTAAGACCATTTGCAATGCCACTTCGAGTGTGACAAAAATCGGCGAGAGTATCGATGGCTTCTTGAATTCCCTCACGCTTTTCAGTAATGTTTTAACC
>JAGYMP010000296.1 GCA_018400565.1 Bacilli bacterium
ATCTCGACACTTTTGATCGTGCCGTTGATGTCGGTGAACATCAACCGGATGTAACGGACATTTTCCTCTTCGGCGTTTTTTAGGATCTGTTGCTTGGTATATCTTGCCATAATCGTTCCCTTTCTTGCCTTTCAAAGGCCATTGGAATCACGCATTCATGCATAATCGAGCGGATGTTCATCGGTCAGTTGTCTGACGGCATCTTTGACTTCTTCAAGCACATCTTCATCTTCCGGATGGGTTAATGTCTTATCGATCAATTCCGCGATGAGACAAAAATCATCTTCATCGAGACCGCGTGATGTCATCGCGGGCGATCCGAGGCGGATCCCGCTTGCGATGAACGGTTTTTGTGTATCATAGGGAATCGTGTTTTTATTGCAGGTGATGTTCGCTTTGTCAAGAAGCGTTTCCGCGTCCCGGCCGGTAAGTTCTGTTTTGGACAAAACATCCAACAAAAGGAGATGATTGTCCGTGCCGCCCGAAACGACATGATACCCGAGCTCTTTAAAACGATTGGCCATCGCTTTGGCATTCTTGATCACGTGACTCTGATATGTTTTGAACGAAGGTTCAAGCGCCATTTTGAAGGATGCGGCTTTCGCGGCGATGATATGCATGAGCGGCCCGCCCTGTATCCCCGGGAACACAACTTTTTTCACTTTTTTTGCGATTGTCTTGTCATTGGTGAGAATGATACCGCCGCGGGGACCGCGTAACGTCTTATGGGTCGTCGAGGTGACGATGTCCGCGACCTCACAGGGATTCGGGTGGAGACCCGTCGCAACCAATCCGGCGATATGTGCCATGTCAACCATAAGCAGGGCGCCGACATCATCGGCGACCTTACGGAACCGTTTGAAATCAATGATGCGCGGATAAGCACTCGCACCGGCCACGATCAATGTCGGTTTGACTTCGTTGGCTTTTTTTGCCAGTGCGTCATAGTCGATCGTTTCTGTTTCTTTGTCAACGCCGTATGCATGAAAGTCATAATCGATGCCGCTGAAATTGATCGGATGTCCGTGTGTCAGATGACCGCCCTGATCAAGTGCCATCCCAAGGACTTTGTCACCGGGGTCTAACACGGCACGGTATGCCGCCATATTGGCAGTTGAACCGGAGTGTGCCTGGACATTCGCATACTTGACGGAAAATAATTTCTTCACGCGATCAATCGCCAGGTTCTCGGCTTGATCAACAAATTCACATCCACCGTAATAACGCCTTCCGGGATAACCTTCAGCATATTTGTTCGTAAGCACACTGCCGTCTGCCTCCAAAATAGCCGGAGACACAAAATTCTCCGAGGCGATCAATTCAATGTGTGTCTGTTGTCGGTTGATTTCCTTTTCGATGACGTCCGCGAGTTCCGGATCGATTGATTTGAGGTATTTCATCTTATCCCACCTTATCATTTTCGTTAATTTGATTATATCATGGATTGTGACTTAAAAAAAAGACCCGATCATCAATCACGGATGGTTGATGCAGTCATAAAACCGGTTGGCAAGCGCCGCGAAATCCTCGGTTGAAAGGGCTTCTGACCTTATTTTGGGGGAATATCCCATGTCTTCCATAACCATCGATATGTCACTTTTCGCCATCGACGTGAAATGGGCGGTCAGATTGTTGACGCATGTTTTCCGCCGTTGGCGGAATGCGGCCCGAACCATGTTGATAAAAAACGTTTCGTCTTTGACCTTCACTTTGGGATTTGATCGCACGTCCAAGCGGACCACGGCCGAATCCACACGCGGTTTCGGACGAAACACGTGTCTGGAGACATTGAATAGTTTCGTCACCTCGGCCCGGTAATCGACCAATACGGACAACGCATTGTAATCCTTGGTTTTCGGTTGGCCGGTGATGCGTTCGGCGACTTCCTTTTGCATCATGAAGATCATCCGTTCAACCGGGATGTTTTCTTCCAAAAACCGCATCATGATCGGTGTCGTGATGTTATAGGGAAGATTGCCGAGGGCGACAATGCTCTCAAAGCCCCCTAGATGCCGTGACAGATCGTTTTCGATATCGGCCTGTAAGACATCACCCACGATCAATGTGTTGTTTTCACCTTCGAAACGGGGACTTAAACGTGATGCGAGGTTGCGGTCGATCTCATAAGCAAGGATTCCCCCTGCCGCGTCAAGCAGATGATCGGTCAGCGCACCTCTGCCCGGACCAATTTCGATCACACCGGTCTGGCGGTCCAATTCGGCGGCCGAAACGATTTTGCGTAAAATATTGTCATCGATCAAGAAATGTTGACCGAAGCGTTTCTTTGCACGGGGATAGGTCATGATGCTTCCTTTCCCTTTTGGTTTTTAAAATGCTTCTTATGTGTTTTTTTCGGCACAACGATGGATATCGCATGTTTTTTGACTTCCATGGCCTGATCGCCTTTACCGCCCGGCTCACCGTCGATGTTCCACCGTTCCTTCGTTTCCGTGGAGACATGCAGTTTTGATGTTTTAAACCGTTTGACCAACGGGGTTGACCAAAACGGTAATAAAAAAGAAATCAAATAAATCAACCCGTTGAAGGGAAATAAACTGCGGTAAAGAACCACGTCGACAAGCCCGTCGTCAAGTCTCGGTTTATAAATCATGTTGACACCGGCGACACGCTTTGAGTTAATAACGAGCACCAAGGAATATTTTCCTTCCAAAACGCCGTCATCATATTCCACGGACATCCGCATCCGCGGCACCGTTAAGAATTCCTCCGTGGCTTTCAAAACATATGCCAGATAGCCGATCTTTCGCTTCAATTTAGAATCAGTGACATAACTGGTGTCGACGAACGCGCCGATCCCCGTGACATAACAAAAATAACGATCGTTCGCCTGGACGACATCCATGTGGACCGGTGATTCGTTGAAGATGATGTCCAAGACCTGATCGATATTTTTAGTGAGTCCGAGTGTGTTTCCAATATCACAACACGTGCCTGTCGGGATATAGCCGATCAAAGGACGTTTGTCATGACGCATCATCCCATTCACGCATTCGTTGAACGTACCGTCCCCACCGACGATGACCAGACGCTCATAGCCTTCTTCACAGGCCTGCTCGGCCAACTCTGTTGCATGATCGGGGTGATTGGTTTTATAGACATCAAGGTCATCACCGTGTCGCTCAAAACGATCCATGACTTCGGGGAGTCTTGACTCAAAGGTTTGTTTGCCGCTCATGGGGTTGTAAATCAACATTGTCTTCACTCGCATCACCTTCTTCATCTAATTATATCATAGATGACAAACCCTACAAGTAACAATCCCGTTTTCTCTTTATACAGTGTGAACCTATCGTTTTTAACGTAAACATGATATAATTTATGATGGTGATACTTATGGCTTACGAAGCGATCCTTTTTGACCTTGACGGAACCCTTGTGGATTCCAATCAATTGATTTTGGAAACATTCAGACAAACTGTTGACCGGCATTTTCCGGAAAAAACAAAACCGACCACTCACATGGTCGACTACATCGGTCCGCCGCTCAAGGAAAGTTTCCGTGATTTCACGGACGATCCCATGATGATTGAAACGATGATTGATACGTACCGCGAGGTTTATCAAACCATCGAGTTCGATTATATCAGGCTCTTCCCGAATGTCATCGAGACGCTTCAAACGCTTAAGAAATTAAATGTTCCCGTTGCCGTCGTCACCACGAAATTCCGTGAATCGGCATGGCCTTCCATGCATCGTTTCGGTATTGATCAACTGACGGATGCTCTCATCACCCTTGATGATGTCACCCGTCACAAACCCCATCCGGAACCCGTCCACAAAGCATTGAAAGCCCTTAAAAAAACAAACGCCGTCATGGTCGGTGACAACCTCAGTGATATCCAGGCAGGTAAACGTGCCGGCATTGCGACCGCGGCCGTGTCCTGGTCCATTCATAAAGATAAACTCAAACAAGAAAAACCGGATCATTGGATAAACGACATGACCGATGTCATCCGGCTTATCAAATAATCAACCATCACCCCATCATACAAGGAGGAAAAACAATGGATTGTATTTTTTGTAAGATCGTCGCGGGTGAGATACCCGCACACAAAGTTTACGAAGACGACAACGTCATCGCCATTTTGGACATCTCCCAGGCCACGACGGGACATACCCTCGTCATACCCAAAAAACACTCCAAAAACATCACAGAAATGGATAAAGAGGATGCCCAAAAACTCTTTTCGGTGTTACCGAAAATCAGTCATGCCATCAATGAGGCATTCAATCCCATCGGCATGAATATTCTCATCAACACCGACAAACCCCTTCAATCGATCTTTCACACACATGCTCACATCATCCCGCGTTATGATAATGACGGCGTAAAGATGCATTTTCAGGACAACACGGAAAAAGTCAAGCAAGCTGATTTCAAAACCATCAAAAAGAAAATTGAAGCTGAACTTAACTAACACATACTACAAAAAAAGGGTGATCCCGGGGGATCATCCTTTTTTGATGGCATCAACATGCATGTACGGGACCAAAACCTCAGGGATTTTGATGCTGCCGTCGCTTTGTTGGTAATTTTCCATGATGGCGATGACCGTCCGTCCCACGGCCAAACCCGATCCGTTCAACGTATGCACGTAGGCCAGGCTGGCGTCCTTCTTTGGACGGTATTTGATGTTGCCCCTGCGTGCCTGATAATCCTCCGCGTTGGAAATCGATCCGATTTCACGGTATCGGTTCTGTCCGGGGAGCCAGACCTCCAGATCGTAGGTCTTGCGCATCGAAAACCCGAGATCGCCGGTACAGAGCTCAACGACACGGTAGGGAATCTCAAGCATCTTCAGAATGGCTTCGGAATCAGCCAGCATGCTTTCCAATGCATCATAGGATTTGTCTGGTTCACTGAATTTGATCAATTCCACTTTGTTGAACTGATGCTGTCGCAAAATGCCGCGTGTGTCCTTTCCGGCCGACCCGGCTTCCTGACGGAAAGCCGTTGTGAACGCGACGTATTTCAAAGGGAGATTGTCTTTGTCGATGACTTCATCGCGGTGTAAATTGATGGCCGGTACCTCCGCGGTGGGGTTTAAGTAAAAATCGCGGTCATCTTCGATGTGAAAGGCATCTTCCTTGAATTTCGGGAACTGCCCCGTAGCCGTCATCGACGTGCCGTTGACGATATACGGGGGGATGATCTCTTCATACCCGTGTTTGTCCGCATGGACATCCATCATGAACTGGATCAATGAGCGTTCAAGCCTCGCACCGAGACCCTTATAGACAACAAACCGCGATCCGGCGATCTTTCCGGCCCGTTCAAAATCCAGGATGTCAAGGGCTTCGCCGAGCTCATCGTGGGCTTTCGGTTCGAAATCAAACGTCGTCGGTTCCCTGAACGTGCTGATCTCAAGATTATCCTCTTCATCCTCACCGATCGGTGTCATCGGATGCGGCAAATTGGGTGTTCTGAGAAGGGCATCGCGGATTTCGGATTCGATGGTTTTGATTTTTTCGTCCAATCCTTTGATCTCTTCCCCGTGCGCCTTCACTTTGGCGATAATGTCGGATGCGTCCTCACCGGCTTGTTTCAGCTTGCCGATTTCTTTCGACAATTCGTTTTTTTCAGTTTTCAGTTCCTGTGCTTTCGTGATGGCCTGTTTCCTGTAATTATCTTTTTTCACCACGTCTTCGAGGTAAGAAAAATCCTCACCCCTGCGGTTTAGAAGATTGATTGCTTCACCAAGGTTTTCACGGATGTATTTGATATCCAACATAAGAATCCCTCCCGTCAATAACTCTCGCTCAACAAATCTTCGATGAT
>JAGYMP010000297.1 GCA_018400565.1 Bacilli bacterium
CATATTCGGGGATTTGGATACGTTCATCGAAGGCAGTGACATTTTCGAACAGATGCTCCCGGGCGGCGAATATTCATTGACGGTCCAGTTCATGAGCATCATCATGATGGTTGTTGCGATAAGCGCCGGGATCGGGCCGCTTATGTTTTTGAACCGTTTGGCCGGCGAGGAGAAGAAAAACCACACCGAACACATCTATGCGCGCGGAATCTCAAAAACAAATATGATGACGATATTCGTTTCAATTGCCATCATCAGCGCTGTTTTGTTGTTGCTTGCGGGATCTTTGGGCATGTTAAGCGGCATCGTCTTTAGCATGGAAGATCCGATAGCGACAAATCTGGTTTTACAGGCCGGTTTCGCCTATCTGCCCGCATTGTTGTTTATGATCGGGCTCGGAACGATAATCATTGGATTTTTCCCCAGAAAAACATATCTGCTTTGGATATATTTCGGCTATTCGTTCTTTGCGGTCTATATGGGAAATGTGATCGGGTTACCGGATATTTTTAAACATCTAACGCCGTTTGGTTATATCGACCAACTTCCCATCGATGACTTCAGCATCCTCCCCGCGGTTTTGTTGACTGTATTGACAACATTAATGATTGTTGTGGGGTATATCGGTTATAAAAGAAGAGATTTAATCGGTTAGTATCAATTTGATAAAGAAAAAAAGCATGTGTTTCGATCGCGCTTATGTTTCTAAGGACATAGCGTTTATCATGAAAACGATTCAATGGATAGATACAGTCTTCAGCGAAAAGAAATTTTTTTCGTGTGTTTTAAGATGGAACCCATATCACGGATTGTTGATCAAGGCACTGTCCGATGACAGGTTCCATTTTAATGAATCGCCCATGTTTTTTGTCGTTCGTCCTTGTTTTGAGATGGTATGTATAGCATAATAAGAAAAGAGCGAATGGATGACAATCGTTTTCCATTTATTCCATTCACACGAAGGACCAAGAGGATCTCGTTGTGATGATGTGATACAGGGAATGATGATGGCTTGACGCAGTATGAAATGGCCCGGTCATATCCACGGATCAAAGGGGACGGATTGTGTCGATGATTTTTTGATTGTTTGGTCATGTGGGATTGTCAACGCACATGATTGATATATGATGGTTGAAGTCTAGAGGAGGATGCAATGAAACGATTGGTTTGCTTTTTTTTATTGGTGTATCTCTTTACTTGGACTTTCTGGGGGTTATCCCTTCTGGAATCCAGGGATATCCTAACGTTGCCGTTTCCCCGTGAATATTTCGGGATTGCCGGTGGATTCGGTCCGAGTGTGGCGGGGCTTTATTTTCTTATCCGTTATCAAAAAAGACCGTTCAAGCGTATCATGGCTGAAACATTCAAAGTAAAAACGGGCTGGAAAAATATCTTTATTATTTTCGCGCTTATGCCGGTCATTTTAGGGTTGAGTTATTTGATCACGCGATTCGTTTTTGGCATCGATTATACGTTGGAGTGGTTCAATCA
>JAGYMP010000298.1 GCA_018400565.1 Bacilli bacterium
CAAGCAATCAACGACGCACTCGACCAAGCCATGGACAACGATGATTCCGTCATCGTTTACGGTGAAGACGTGGGCTATGAGGGCGGTGTATTCCGCACAACGGCCGGATTACAAAAAAAATACGGAAAGAAACGCGTGTTTGACACACCGATCGCCGAAGCCGCCATCTCGGGTTCGGCAGTCGGCATGGCCGTAAACGGTCTTAAACCTGTCATCGAAATGCAATTCTCAGGCTTCAGCCTGCCCGCCTATAACCAGGTCGTCTCGCATTTCGCGCGATTCCGGAACCGCACACGGGGAAAATATCATCTCCCCATCGTGATGCGTATGCCTTACGGGGGCGGAGTCAAAGCGTTGGAACACCATTCCGAAAGCCTTGAAAGTCTTTACGCCCACATTCCGGGACTCAAAGTCGTCATCCCCTCAACACCTTACGATGCGAAAGGATTAATGACAGCATCCATCAAGGATCCCGATCCGGTCATCTTCATGGAACCCAAACGGATTTACAGGGCGTTCAAACAAGATATACCGGATGATTCCTACGAGGTCGAAATCGGCAAAGCACGAATCGTGAAGGAAGGCAGTGACCTCACCATCATCGGGTGGGGATCGAAAATCCGTGATATCGAGACCGCCGTCAACGAAGAAGACGTTGATGCGGAGATCATCGATTTACGGACGATATCACCGATCGACAGAGACACAATCATCCAATCCGTCAAAAAAACGGGACGTGTGTTGATCGTGCATGAAGCATACAAATCCTTCGGGCCCGGCGCAGAGCTCGTGAGCCTTATCAACGAAGGGGCCTTCTACTATTTGGAAGCCGCCCCTGTCCGACTTGCCGGATTCGATGTCACCGTGCCCCTGCCCAAAGGCGAACACCATTTCATCATTGACAAAGAAAGAATCAAATACGAAATCGACGCGCTCTTAAAAGCGCAGGCATAAGGAGTGAGCCACAATGTATAAATATAAATTTTCTGATATCGGCGAAGGCATCCAAGAAGGGAAAATCCTTGAATGGGTCGTTGAAAAAGGCGACGAAGTCGAAGATGGTGACACCCTTGTCGTCGTCGAGACCGATAAAATCAATGCGGAATTACCCGCCCCTGTCGACGGTACCATCGTCAAACTCGGCGCCGAGG
>JAGYMP010000299.1 GCA_018400565.1 Bacilli bacterium
GATCAAGGAGATAAACCAATGAAAATATACCGCGTGAAAGTCAATGGAAAATTATACGAAGTCGAACTCGAAGAAGTCGAAAACCATCCCAAGAAACATATCAGCACCAAACAAAAAGACACGGCAGGACCATCGCCGCATTCCCGTGACGGTGAAGATATCAAAGCCCCGATGCAGGGTACCATCCAAAAAATCATCGCCAAAGAAAACCAAACCGTCAAAAAAGGTGACACGCTTTGTATCTTGGAAGCCATGAAAATGGAAAACGAAGTCACCTCGGACAAAGACGGCACCATCGCGGCCGTGTTGATTGACGAAGAGGATACCGTGGATGCGGGCGATGTGTTGTTTAAGGTGAATTGAGATGGCGGATGTCTTCGAGAAACTGATTGAAGTCAGCGGCATATACCGGCTTTTCACGGCCGATGGCTGGAAAAATATCATCATGATCGCCATCGCTCTCACACTTTTGTATCTTGCCATCGCCAAAAAATTCGAACCCTATCTTTTGATTCCGATCGGTTTTTCGATGTTGCTGGTCAACATCCCGGGAACCGGTTTGTTCGTCAAAGAAACCATCATCGAAGACGGTGTGGAAACAACGGCTTATTCCGGCATCTTCGGTTATTTGTATTATGGTGTCGCTTACGGCATTTATCCCAGTCTGATCTTTCTCGGCATCGGTGCGACGACCGATTTTGGTCCCCTTCTCGCAAAACCCAAAGCGATGCTCCTCGGCGGAGCCGCCCAAGTCGGCATCTTTCTGACTTTCCTGGGTGCGCTTATGTTTGGTTTCACCGGAAGTGAAGCCGCATCAATCGGTATCATCGGCGGTGCCGACGGACCGACGGCGATTTTATTATCAAGCGCGTTAGCCCCCCATCTTCTCGGGGCGATATCAATCGCCGCTTATTCATACATGGCCCTTGTGCCGATCATCCAACCGCCTTTGATCCGGACATTCACGACAAAAGAAGAACGCAGGATCGCAATGCCCGCCTTGCGGCACGTCAGCAAGACAGAGCGCATCGTCTTTCCCGTTGTGACCGCAACACTCACCATTTTACTCATCCCCTCAGCCGCTCCCATCATCGGTATGTTGATGCTGGGCAATCTGATCAAGGAATCCGGAGTTGTCCCGCACTTAAGCGAATCTGCGGGAAAAACATTGCTTTATGCGGTGACCATTTTACTTGGGCTTACTATCGGTGCAACAACCGAAGCGTCTTCTTTCTTAAAAACTGACACCTTACTCATCATTGCCCTCGGATTACTCGCATTCATCATCGCGACGATCTTCGGCCTTTTGGGCGCTAAACTCATGAACGCCCTGTCAAAAGAAAAAATCAACCCAATCATCGGCGCAGCCGGCGTGAGTGCCGTCCCCATGGCCGCCCGCGTGGCGATGAAAGAAGGCAAACGCGCCGACAAAAGCAATTATCTTCTCATGCATGCGATGGGACCGAACGTCGCAGGTGTGATCGGCAGTGCGATTGCGGCCGGTCTTCTGCTCGCATACTTCGGATAACCCATGGCTATCATCCATTTTAAATCGCTTCCTTCCACCAATCATTACATCAGAAAACATCATGCCGCATTGAACCATTTTGATGTCATCACCTGTGATAAGCAAACCGCCGGCCGGGGAAGGCACACCAACACTTGGTATGCCGATCGGGATTCACTTGTTTTCTCAATGGTGTTGAAGGATGTTCCACAAAAGAAAGCTGCTGATCTTCTGCCGTTTTATGCCGCACACGTCATTCATGCGACACTCCAAACATATGGAATCGGGCTTACGATCAAATGGCCCAATGACATCTATACGGACGACAAAAAAATTGCTGGCATTCTTTTAAAACGCTTTTTCGTAAAAGACAACGTCAATGTGATTATCGGCGTGGGGATTAACATTAACAATACCGTCTTCCCAAAAAGCATTCGTGATACCGCGACATCGCTTTTTTTGAAAACCGGACACACCTTGGATTCACACGAGTTGCTGACAACGATAACCGACTATTTCAAATCGCATTACCAAGCATTCTTCGATTATCCCGAAGAAACAATCGATTATGTGAATAATCACAGTTACTTGAACAATCAAACAATCAGCTTTCTCCACAACAAAAGGAAGCTCTATGGTAAATGTCTTAAAACAGACGTTTCCGGTTGTTTGCTCGTTCAAACGGACAAAGGTATTATGACGATCAACAGTGTTGATGCACATACAGTACGCATAAAAAAACCCGGATCGATTAAATGATCCGGGATATTTTTTTGAATTCATTCTTTTTCAAAGATGATGTTATCCAGATTGCGAATCTCCTTTTCGAAGAAATCCATCGCCTTTCTCAGGTTCTTTTTGTGATAGGGA
>JAGYMP010000300.1 GCA_018400565.1 Bacilli bacterium
TTGAATATCATACCCTGCATGAGGACGACGCATTCATCCGAACTTCGGAACTTTATTTGGATTTTCAATATGCCGTATTGTTTAGACAACTTGAGAAAGAACGACAAAAGGATGTGATTGTCTTGTTTTTGAATCACAAAGAATATGCGATGATGCATCAGTGGTTGCCGTTTGTCAATATGTGCAGAAAAATCATATTTTTTGGGCAATATGCCTTTGACATGACATCTTTCGGTGAATATTTATAAGAAAAAAAGGCGGGTTTGTTTACAAGCATTTTGCTGGATGATATAATTGAACCATAAAAAGATACACGGTCTGCGGGAACCGCATATCCCGACACATTCACAAGAGGAGTGGTTTTATGAAACTAGAAGTGGATGGCAAACAAGGATTTGTTGTCACCGAAGCAATACGGTCTTATCTCGAAAAGAAACTGAGTAAGATCGAAAGACTTTACTCCGATGAATTAGAAGGCCATGTCGTCATCAAAGCGTACAATGACGAAATGAAAATTGAAATCACCATTCCGATCAAATTTATCACGATTCGTGCGGAGGTGCTTGATGAAGACCTTTACGCCGGTATTGACAAAGCCGTCGATAAACTCGAAGCACAAATCCGTAAAAACAAACATAAATTGAATCGTTCGCTTCAGGAACGCGCAGGTTTGAAAGAAGCATTCAAAGATGACGACTTCGATTTGGAGAAGTTGGAAGAAGAATTGATTTCTCCGGTCAAGAGAAAGAAGATTTCCCTCGACATCCTGTCTGTGGACGAAGCCATCACGCAAATGGAATTGTTGGGGCATGACTTTTTCATCTTCTACAACGAAGACAAAGAAGTATCGGTGCTTTACCTCCGTGACGACGGGAAATACGGACTCATCGAAACGGAATGATTTTTAAGGCGGCTTTAGCCGCCTTTTCTCTTGGTGGGGCATGAAATGTGTTGAACAAACACATCTGAATGTGGTATCATGGGAGTGCAAGCAAAGAGGTGTAGACATGTTTTTTAATCTGTTCAATCCAAATAAAAGAAAGTTGAAAAAACTCGAAAAAGTCGCTGATGAAGTATTGCTTCTCGAAAACGAATACAAAGCACTTTCCGACGAAGAGATTCAGGGACGTTTCGAGATATTCAAAAAACGTTATGAAAACGGAGAAACTCTTGACGATTTGTTAGTTGAGGCTTATGCTACTGTTCGTGAAGCATCAACCCGTGTGACGGGTATGACCCCGTTCAAGGTGCAGGTCATGGGTGCGGTGTCCATCCATCAGGGCAACATCGCGGAAATGAAAACCGGTGAAGGAAAAACCCTGACCGCTGTCATGCCCGCTTATCTGAATGCGATTCCCGGCGGAGGCGTGCACATCGTCACCGTCAATGAATACTTGGCCGGACGCGAGGCAGACGGAGAAATCGGTGATCTTTTCCGTTTTTTAGGCATGTCGGTCGGACTTAATGTCCGTGATATGTCTAAGGAGGACAAACGCGCTGCTTACCGTTGCGATGTGATGTATACGACCAACAACGAAGTTGGCTTCGATTACTTACGCGATCACATGGTGATTTATAAGGAACAAATCGTCCAACGCGAACTCAATTTTGCGATTATCGATGAGGTTGACTCCATTTTGGTCGATGAGGCACGCACGCCTTTAATCATTTCAGGCGGTCAAAAAAACACGGCCGATCTTTACAAACAGGCGAATTATTTCGCTTTGCGTCTAAAAGAAGATGAACACTATGAGGTTGACATTAAAGATAAAACAGTGACGCTGACAGACGAAGGTATCAAAAAAGGTGAAGCCTTCTTTAATATCGAGAACCTTTATGATGTCGAAAACGTCACTCTCCTTCATCATATCAACAATGCGATGCGGGCAAATTTCATTATGGAGAAAGACGTGGATTACGTCGTCCACGAAGGAAAGGTCGTCATCGTCGATCCGTTCACGGGGCGTTTGATGCACGGCAGACAGTTTTCCGAAGGACTTCATCAGGCCTTAGAAGCCAAAGAAGCTGTTGAAATCAAAAAAGAAACCTCGACACTCGCCTCCATCACATTCCAGAATTTCTTCCGCATGTATAACAAACTATCCGGTATGACCGGTACAGCGAAGACCGAAGAAGAGGAATTCAGAAACATCTACAACATGGATGTTGTCGTGATTCCGACCAATGAACCTGTTATCCGTGTGGATGACAATGATTTGATCTTTGCGACAATGGAAGCGAAATATAAAGCGTTGGCCGATGAAATCGAAAAACGTTACAATAAAGGACAACCGCTTTTGATCGGCACTGTTGCCATCGAAAGTTCTGAATTGCTGTCACGATTACTGCGAAGAAAAAACATCCAGCATGATGTCCTAAATGCAAAGCATCATGAACGTGAGGCCGAGATTGTTGCGAAAGCCGGACAGAAAAAACAAGTCACGATTGCAACAAACATGGCCGGTCGGGGCACCGACATCAAATTAGGTGAAGGTGTCACGGATCTGGGAGGACTGGCCGTGATCGGCACCGAACGCCATGAAGCCAGACGCATCGACAACCAGTTGCGTGGCAGAAGCGGCCGTCAGGGAGACCCTGGCTATTCACGCTTTTTCCTTTCGGCTGATGATGATTTGTTGCGGCGATTCGGCGGCGACCGGTTCAAACGCATGATTTCCATGGTCACGACGCAAAAAGGCTCGGACACCGAAGAACCGCTGGATTTCAAGATGTTTTCCAAACTCGTCGCCCGCGCTCAGAAACAAATCGAAGGCAACAACTACGATCGAAGGAAAACAGTCATGCAATATGATGAAGTTTTGCGTAAACAACGTGATGTCATTTATAAACAACGGACAGACGTTCTTTATCTGGAAACCATCGAACCGACTGTCAGAGAGATGATCAGAAGCACGCTTGCGGGACTTGTCGATTCCCATGAAGACAATCCCAAAGGCTTAAAGAAAGCACTGCACAGTTACTTCCCCAAAGACGTCGTCGACAACGATATATTGGAAACGGAAGATGATGCGAAATCATATCTTTGGGATCGTGTTGAACATGAGCTTGAGGATAAAAAAGAAAAAGCCGGTGAAAAGAGTTATAATGACTTTTTGAAAGCCGTCACGCTCAGAGTCGTCGATACCCACTGGATGCAACACATCGATGGCATGAGTGAACTCAGACAAGCCGTCGGATTACAGAGTTATGCCCAACAAAACCCTTTTCGTGAATATCAGGACATCGGTTATCAGATGTTTAAGTCGATGATTCAAAGCATTCATCATGACGTGACAAAATATGTGCTTAAAGCACAGGTCCGTCAAAATACAAAACGTGTCCAGGTGCAAAAACCCGTTTTCACATCCTCGGGGAAAACAAACGAATCGAAAAAGAAAAAACCGGTTCAAGTCAAAAAGGTCGGACGAAATGATCCGTGTCCCTGCGGTTCAGGCAAAAAATACAAGCATTGTCACGGACGCAACGAATAGAGGAAAACGATGACAAACCAAGAACTTAAATCAAGTATCAATGAAATCAAGGAATCCATGAAATCCTTGAAGGATGCGCTCAAACCCGAGCGTGTCGAACATGATATCAAAACACTGGAGAAGAAGACGATGTCCCCGGATTTTTGGTCTGACCAAAACCGGGCACAAACGATCATCGCCGATTTGAATGAACTCAAACAGCAAAAAGAAGCTTATGATGACATCACCGAGCAGATCGAAACTCTTGAATTGACGCATGAGCTGCGCAAAGAAGATGATTCGATGGATTTAAACGAAGCGGAGACCATGATTCCGAAAGTGAAAGATGATATCCACAAACTTTGGATTAAGACCTTACTCGGTGAGCCCTATGATAAACTGAACGCCATTTTGGAGTTCCACCCCGGCGCGGGGGGAACGGAATCACAGGACTGGGCTTCCATGCTGCTCAGGATGTATACCCGTTATGCAGAAAACAAAGGCTACTCGGTCAGGATGCTTGACTATCTCGACGGGGATGAAGCGGGACTCAAATCCGCGACATTACTCGTCAAAGGAAAATATGCTTATGGTTATCTCAAAGCCGAAGCTGGGGTGCACCGGTTGGTTCGCATTTCTCCGTTTGATTCCTCCGGCCGCAGACACACGTCATTCGCCTCGGTCAATGTCGTGCCCGAACTTGATGATTCAATCAACATAGAAATTGACGAAGGTGACTTGAAGATCGACACCTATCGCTCCAGCGGCAAAGGCGGTCAGGGTGTCAACACCACGGATTCGGCCGTACGCATCACGCACCTGCCCACAAATCTTGTCGTGACGTGCCAAAACGAACGGAGTCAGATCCAAAACAAAGCGACTGCCCTCAATATTCTTAAAGGGAAGTTATACCAACTTGAAATGCAAAAAAAGAAAGAACAGATGGATGCGATGTCCAATGCGGGCGTCGCCAACGCCTGGGGCAGTCAAATCCGCTCATATGTGTTTCATCCATACACGATGGTCAAAGACCATCGCACACATGTTGAAACCGGCAACACAGACAAAGTGATGGACGGTGATTTGGATCCGTTCATAGAAGCTTTTCTGAGCAAACAAGAAGAGGAGTGATCGGATGGTCAAGCGTCTTAAAATGCGGCAGATTGGAAAGATCGAACAATTTGTGTTTTTAACGGTGGGGGTCTTTATCATGGCCTTCGCGTTTTATTTTTTTATCATTCCCGCCTCAATAGTGACGGGAGGCGTGATGGGTCTTGCGATGGTCGTACACCGTGTTACCGAAATCATTCCACTATCAGTGTTGACGTTGATTTTCAATGTGATATGCCTTTTGCTGGCAATGTTGCTTTTGGGTAAGAAGGAATTCGTCCGCAGTATCTATGGATCGCTCATGTTCCCGTTTTTCTTTGCGATTCTTGAAACCTCTGTGCCCATCGTGTCGTTCGGATCGAGCGATCTTTTGCTTGTCAGTCTATATGCCGGTGGATTGATCGGGGTCGGTTTTGCCATTGTTATCCATTACGGCGGAACAACGGGCGGCACGGATATTTTGATCAAAATATTCAAAAAATACACGTCCTTTTCCCTCGCCACATGTGTTTATATCGTAGATGGCACCATCATTGTGATCGGTGCACTCACGAATCCCGGCGGATTGTCGGATGGTTTCGTGATTGCCCTTTATGCGATCGTCGTGGTGTTTTTGTCGGGCAAAGTCGCTGACACATTTTTGCTGGGCTTTCAGTCCAAAAAAGCGCTCAACATCATCACTGACAACCCTAAAGAACTCAAAAAAGCGATTTTCGCCACTTTCGGTCGGGGTATGACCGAAATTAAAAGTCTCGGCGCATATACCGAAAAGGAAAAAACATTGTTGATCATGGTTATTCAAAATTCCGAATACCATTACATCCGCGGTGTGATCACATCAACTGATCCCAAGGCTTTCGTATATGCCACACCTGCCTCGGAGATTTACGGCCAGTGGACAACGGAAAAACATGAGGTGTACAAAAACCATGATAAAAATCACATCACTAAAAAGGGGAAAAAAGAAAAACACTTATAATGTGATGTTTGCCGACGGTACGAGCCACGTCGTCTCGGAAGATCTTGTCGTCAAGATGAGACTGCTGGAGGGCAAAGCGCTCTCCACATCAAAGATGAAGGATTTTCTGGCCGAGAAGGCGATTGACAAAGCCTTGCAGAACGCCAAATCATATGGATTGAAGAAACGCCGGAGCAGCGAGCAGATGGCAACTTATCTTACGAAATATGATTCGACGAAGAAACAATATGACACTATCATCAACCGCCTGGAATCGATGGACATCCTGGATGACGAACAATTCATTGAGTCATTGATTCAGCGTGAGTTTTACGAAAAACGATACGGTAAGCGCAAACTGCACCGGTTGCTGAGGGAAGCGGGCATCGATCCAGACATCATCAAAGAACGTCTCGCAAACATATCCCATGATGACATCGATGAGAATCTGCGCATCCTTTTTGACAAAAAACGCTCGCGGATGAGAAACAGAACCGTGAGAGCCGCCATGCAAACCATCATCGGTTACATGGCAAACCGTGGTTATGATTATACGCAGGCCAAACGCTATGTGTCATCGAGAAAAGATGATCTGAAGATGGATATCGATGAGGAAAACGTATTGGAAAAGGATTATCGGAAACTATTAAAAAAATGGTCCGGTCGTCTTAAGGACGAACGGGAAATGAATGATAAAATCATTAAATCTTTGTTGCGGAAAGGCCATGATTACGAAGCCATCAAAAAAATTATCGGCAGGGGATGATGTTGTGGAACAATCAATGAGCGCACTGGATTTATATTTGTTCAACGAAGGGAAATTAAAAGAAGCATACAAACATTTCGGAGCACACCTTGTGAAAGACGATGACGGCAACGTCAGAGGTGTGCTCTTTTCCGTATATGCACCACATGCCCGGATTGTGTCAATCGTCGGTGATTTCAACGGCTGGGATTCACGGACACACGTGATGGAAAAAGTCGATGACTTTGGTATCTGGAAACTTTTCATCGGCGGTATCGGGGAATGGACACGGTATAAATATTGCATCGTTACCGCATACGGACAAACTATTTTCAAAGTCGATCCGTTTGGGTTTTTTGCCGATGAACGTCCGGAAACCTCCTCAAAAGTCTACGATCTCATGGGGTATCAGTGGAACGATGCGGATTATCTTTCAAAAAGGCGCGATGAAGACCAAGGCAAAGAACCAATGGCCATCTATGAAGTTCATCTCGGGTCATGGATGACAAAACCAGACGGCTCATACCATAAATACAATGAACTGGCCGACCACCTTTTGCCCTATGTGATTGATCATGGATTCACCCATATCGAACTTATGCCGGTAATCGAACATCCCCTGGATGAATCATGGGGATATCAGGGAACCGGTTACTACAGTCCGACATCAAGATTCGGTGTTCCGAAGGATCTCATGTATTTGATCGACCGCTGCCATCAGGCCGGTATCGGCGTCATCATGGATTGGGTACCCTCACATATCTGTAAGGATCCTCACGGTTTATACATGTTTGACGGGGAACCGCTTTATGAGTATGAAAATCACGATATCCGCGAGAACGAGGTATGGGGGACAGTCAATCTTGATCTCGGCAAAGGCATCACCCGCAGTTTCATGTTGTCCAACGCATATTTTTGGATTCAACACTTCCATGTCGACGGCTTTAGGATCGATGCCGTCAGCAACATCGTCTATTATCTCGGCAATTCCATGGTGGGCACCAACCACGGGGCCGTCGATTTTCTGAAAAACCTTTCTTATTCCATCAAAGACCAGGATGCATCCGTGTTGCTCTTTGCCGAAGATTCATCGACGTTTCCGGGGATGACGAAACCTGTCAAAGACGGAGGGATAGGCTTTGACTACAAATGGAACATGGGATGGATGAACGACACACTCTCGTATTTTGAGAAGGATCCGATTCACCGCAAATATCATCATGATTTGATCACATTCGGACTGAGTTATCTTTATTCCGAACATTTCATCCTGCCCTTGTCACATGATGAGGTCGTTCACGGCAAAAAGTCAATCATTGACAAAATGCCCGGCGATTATTGGCAAAAATTTGCCAATTATCGAGCTTTGATCGGTTTGATGTTCACACATCCCGGCAAAAAATTGTTGTTCATGGGCGATGAATTCGCACAATTCAGG
This sequence comes from Bacilli bacterium, assembly GCA_018400565.1. Taxonomy (GTDB): domain Bacteria; phylum Bacillota_I; class Bacilli_A; order Izemoplasmatales; family Hujiaoplasmataceae; genus M55B122. The sequence continues at coordinate 7,722 of JAGYMP010000300.1, forward strand.
GAATGGCGCGACAAGGATGAACTTGATTGGTTTTTGTTGCAATATCCGATGCATCAGAAAGCCAACAGGTTCGTCAAGGATATGATGAAAGTATATCGACACCATCGCTGCCTTTATGAACGCGATAACGATCCGGACGGGTTTGCCTGGATTGATGCCGCTAACACCGATCAATCGGTGTTTTCATTTATTCGACACGGCGATGCCGACGATGATTTTTGTGTCGTTATCCTCAATCTGACACCGAACACATATGAATCTTATGCTGTCGGTGTCCCGAGAAAGGGTATGTATGAGGAAACCTTAAACAGTGACAAAGGTGTTTACGGTGGATCTGATATGTACAACGGCGATCCCCTTGCGAGTGAAAACACCACGATGCACGGCATGGAACAATCCCTTCACATAAAATTGGCGCCTTTGTCAGTGTCCGTTTTGGTTTACACGGGCGGTGAGAACCAATGAAGAAAAATGTGATTGCGATGATCCTTGTGGGTGGAAAAGGAACACGGTTGAAGGAACTGACAAAAGATACCGCCAAACCCGCCGTATCCTTCGGAGCAAAATACCGTTTGATTGATTTCACGTTATCCAACATTTCCAACAGTGACATCGACACCGTCGGAGTCGTCACCCAGTATGAACCCTATAATCTGATGCACTATATCGGTTCCGGTAATTCGTGGGATTTGGATGTTGTCGAAGGCGGTATTCACTTCTTGACCCCTTTTTCAAAAAAAGGGAGTATGAAATGGCAACGCGGAACTGCACATGCGATCCGTCAGTATTTCAATTTCATCACGGAATACAACGCGGATTATGTGTTGATCCTTTCAGGCGATCATGTCTATAAAATGGATTACAACGCGATGCTTTCGTCACATTGTGAACACAATGCCGATCTCACCGTGGCAACAACCCGTGTGAAAAAAGAAGAAGCACATCGGTTTGGTATTTTCAACATGGATGAGGAAGGTTTTGCGCGCTCATTCAAAGAAAAGCCATCCAAACCGAATTCAACCTTGGCTTCCATGGGGATTTATCTTTTCAACGTGGATGTTCTCAAGAATCTTTTACTCGAGATTTGCGGTGAGGATGATGTTGATTTTGGTAAGAACGTCATTCCGGCCGCCATCGACAACGCTTACAAAGTCCATCTTCATGTGTTTGGTGATTACTGGCGTGATGTCGGCACTGTCGATTCCCTTTTTTATGCCAACATGGATATGCTTGATCATCCCGAATTGCTGAACCTCAACCAATCCAAGGATAAACCCGTTTATTCACGTTCTTACAACTTACCGCCGCATCTGGTCGGTGATGAAGCAACAATCCGTCATTCTGTCATTGCGGATGGCGCGGACATCCAGGGAAATGTGTGGCGTTCGACGGTCGGTTATGAAACAGTGATTGAATCCGGCGCAACCATCAAAGACAGTGTGATCTTTCCCAATGTGCGTATCGGCAGCGATGTGCTATTGAAACGTGTGATCGTCAACAGGAATGTGGTTATTCCCGATGGCTTCAAACTCGAGGCCAAACGACCGACACTGATAGACGTCGGTGACGTGGGACGGGGTGATTCAGATGAATGATCTGTTCATGATCGTCGACGGCACGGCAAAAGGGATGTTTTCAAAAATGACCCGGCATCGGATGCCCGGAGCATTGCCGTTCGGCGCCAAATACCGTCTGATTGATTTCACGTTGTCGAATTGCCGGAATTCGGGTATTCGCAATGTCGCTATTTTCCCCTATGGCAATTACCGCAGTCTCGCGGATCATATCGGTTCAGGCGACCGGTGGGATCTTAACCGAAGACGGGACGGCATATTTATCTTACCGCCTAAGAATCTCAGTCTGACAATTGAAAACGCCATCAGTTTTCAACGCATGTATGAACATATCGAGCATTTTCGCCGCAGCACACAATCTTACGTGATTGTGTCGCCGGCAAACATTGTCTGGAATGTCGATTATAATGTGTTTTTGGACCATCATCAAAAAGCCGAAGCTGACATCACCGAGATCTTGGGACCGAAGCGTAAGCGGTTGAAGACATTTATCGTGTCAAAGGATTTTTTGTTGGCATACGTAAAGAAATATAACCAGATCAGCTATCGGAATCTTGCGGATGTGTTTGATTATGCCCCGGGCATCAAACGAAATCTTTATACCTACGAGAACATGTGTTATCTGATTGATGAGCCCAAACAATACTATCGCGCCAACCGACGCTTGTTGGAATATGATGTCAGACGGCAGTTGTTCGTGAAAGACCGGCCGATTTTGTCCAAAGAGACGATGTCTGCGCCTGCCAGATACGGTGATGATGCATACGTTATAAACAGTGTCATCGCATCCGGGGCCTATATCGAAGGAAACGTTGAAAACAGCGTGATCGGACGCAAGGTCCATGTGGCCAAAGAGGCTGTTGTCCGTGACTCGGTGGTGATGAATCAAAGTGTCATCGAACAGGGTGCGGCTGTTTCATATGCCGTCCTTGACAAAGAGAGCCATGTGACAGAGCATGCAACGGTCAGCGGCCATTCCGATGAGCTTTTCATTGCTGAGAAGCGTCAGATTGTCACAACCGGAAATCATCTCAACGTCCTGCAGATCACAGCCGAATGTTTTCCGTTCGTCAAAACGGGCGGCATGGCCGATGTTGTCGGATCTTTGGCCGAACAACTCAGTAAGATCGGTGTGCACTCGGAAGTCATGATGCCACTTTATCCGGCCATCAAGGAAAAATATCATCTCCTTCTCAAAGAAAGGGCCATGCAGAAAATCACCTACGGTGATGAGACTTATCCGGTGACATTGCATGTCTATGACGATAAAATCACAAATTATTATTTTTTGGAGTCATATGCATTTTTTGACCGCGATGACAAGATTTACGGCTATGGGGATGACGGAGACCGGTTTGCTTTTTTTTCCAAAGCCGCGGTTGCTTTTCTTGATGCAGTGGATGAAATGCCAGACATCATTCATATCCATGATTGGCACATGGGACTTGTGCCTTTGCTCTTAAAAAGACAGGACATGAATAAAAATATCTCAACCCTGCTCACGATCCACAATATTGAATACCAGGGCATTCATGAATCCATTATCGCCGAAAGGCTTCAAATCGCGGATGAGATTCCCGTCGGCGGAACGATGAATTTCTTGGAACTCGGCATCAACCATGCCGACAAGATCTCAACGGTCTCAGAAACATACCGTGATGAGCTGAAGTACGAATATTACAGTAAAAACCTCATGGATGCGATTAACCGCCGTGACCGTGACTTCTATGGCATCTTAAACGGTCTTTCCCAGGATGTCGATCCCAAGGATGATTTGGATATCCAATCCCCATACGATCAGAAGGATGTTTTCGAGAAAAAGCCGTTAAACAAACACGATCTGCAGACAAGAATGAATATCAAGACGGGAGACGACATGTTTGTGATTGGGATGGTCACGCGTATCGCCGAACAAAAGGGTTTCGACATCATCATCCCTGCTTTGCGTGAGTTTTTGTCGGATGAGCATACTGAATTTGTGCTGCTCGGGACCGGTGACGATGATTATGTGCGCAAATTGAAAACGCTGGAAGATCTCTACCCGGACCGTGTGGCACTCAATATTGGTTATGATGCCACAAAACCCACTTACATCTATGCGGGGGCCGACGTGTTTTTGATGCCCTCCAGGTATGAACCGTGCGGCATCGGTCAGATGATTGCCTTGAGATACGGCACCATTCCCATCGTAAGGCAAACAGGCGGACTCAATGATACCATCGAGCATTTCAATGTTACGACGCGAAGGGGCAACGGATTCAAGTTTTACAACTATGATGTCGAGAGCCTTCGCTTCCAACTGGAAAACACAAAGAAAATCTTTGATAATCACGGCGATGCCTGGAAACAATTGATATCAAACGCCATGCGGTCCCGTTTTTCATTCGAGACGACGACAAAGGCCTACCACGATTTGTACAATGTGATCGTTGCGGAATAGGGAAACGGATACATACGGTCCATGTTCACATAATTAGGTTGTGAAATGATATAATAAGACAAAGAGGTGACATGCATGAAACAAAGTATATTCACGGATGTCGAAACGTTTACCAAGGCGTTTCGCAACCGACTCAAAAAAACATATCTGAAAGAACTCAAGGATTCGACGATCCGGGAACGTTTCAAGGTTCTCGGAACGCTCGTGCGTGAGGAGATCGCCCTTGATTGGGCGAAGACCGAAAAAGAAAGGGATAAAAACGATCCACGCACGGTCTACTATGTGTCGATGGAGTTTCTGATGGGCCGACTGTTGACGAATAATTTGATGAATATGGGTGTTCGCGGATTGGTCCAAGAAGCATTCGAAGCCATGGGCATCGATTTCAATGAAGTCGAAAACCATGAACAGGATCCCGGGCTCGGAAACGGCGGGTTGGGTCGTCTTGCCGCTTGTTATCTGGATTCGATGGCGTCACTTGAAATGGCCGGGCACGGAAGCTGCATTCGTTATCGTTATGGTCTTTTCCGTCAAAAAATCAAGAACGGCTACCAAGAAGAGCGGCCGGACAACTGGCTCTCCGACGGTTATGTATGGGAGATACGCCGCGAGGAAGAAGCCTGTGACATCCCCTTTGACGGACATGTTGAATATGAAGACGGCAAAATGGTTTATTATCCGGCGCAAATCATCCGTGCGGTGCCTTATGACGTACCGATCGTCGGTGATAAAAACCATGTTGTCAATCATCTGAGACTCTGGAACGCCGAGCCGGCCAATCAATACCCCGATAACAAATCGGC
>JAGYMP010000301.1 GCA_018400565.1 Bacilli bacterium
GCGATGCGTGCCGAATTCGGCGGACATGCGGTCTACGACGCATCATGAGACAAGCCTTGGTGATATTCGGTTCCACCGGAAATCTGACGTATAAGAAACTGATACCCGCCCTCTACCGTCTTTTAAAGGACAAGCATATCGACAGCGCTTATAAAATCTATATGATCGGCCGTCGTCCCTGGACAACCGGGGATTATCTCGAGGATGCGAAAACGATGGTCAAGCAAGACATCGACTGGGATGTGCTTTCTTCGTTGATTGAGTACATCGAACTCGATGTCCATGAGAAAGACGATTACAAATCGCTTGCAAAGCGCATCCAAACCGACGGGTATGACGACGTCTCCGTATATCTAGCGGTGCCGCCGAAACTCTTTCCCGTGATCGCAGAAGGCATCAGCGCTGCCACCCTGATTGAAAAAGGGGACCAAAACAAACGCATCGTCTTTGAAAAACCATTCGGTGAGGATTTAAAAAGCGCCCGAGACATCAACCAGTCCCTGTGGGAGTATTTCACGGAAGAGCAAATCTTCCGCATCGATCATTATCTCGGCAAAGAGATGATCCAAAATGTGCTTACCGTCCGTTTTGCCAACCGCATTTTTGAACAGACATGGAACCATGAAGGCATCGAAAGCATCACGATTCTTGCCAAAGAAGCCGACGGTGTGATGAACCGGGGCGGCTATTACGACAAAATCGGTGCGATCAAGGACATGCTTCAGAGCCATCTGTTGCAGATGGCCTCATTGATCGCGATGGAACGTCCGGATTCTTCGTCGAGCGATGACATCAAAAAAGAGAAGGTCCGTATTCTAAAGGCGCTTTCCTTCGATGACGAGCATTTGATCCTCGGTCAATATGACGGTTATCAAGACGCAAACAAAGTGGATGATGATTCACAGACCGAGACATTCGTTTACGCACGGGCCTTTGTTGACACACCGAGGTGGGAAGGCATTCCCTTTCATTTTTTGACCGGAAAGAAACTCGGTGAGAAACGCAGTGAAATCATTGTCCGTTTCCGTGATGATTTGGGCTTACATGTACTTTATCCCGATGCCCATCCGGGCCGGGACCGCTTGGTCATCAAGGTCGCACCCGAGGAAGGCGTCGAACTCAGAATCAATGTCAAAGAA
>JAGYMP010000302.1 GCA_018400565.1 Bacilli bacterium
GGATGAAAGATGATATCCTGATGAAAAAGAATTAGCACTCAAACCTTGACATTGCTAATAATGTCATGTATAATGGTCTTAGCATTCGAGATGATTGAGTGCTAAAGAGGTGGAAAGATGTTGACGGAACGACAGGAAAAAATCCTTCGATTGATTGTCGATCGGTATGTGAAAACCGCCGAACCTGTCGGTTCGGGCAGTATATCGGAAGAAATGAATGTATCTTCTGCGACCATCCGAAACGAGATGAGTCTTTTGGAAGATGAAGGGTATCTTGAAAAAACACATACATCGAGCGGGCGTATCCCGTCCGATCAGGGATACCATTATTACATTGAAAAAATCATCCGTAATTTGGATGAAGAAACCAACGGTTATTTTGAATTTGAAGAGCTATTCGAAAACAAAGACAAAGCCCGTGACGAATTAATCAAGGAAGCCGTCGACCTTTTGAGTCAGGCGACGAACTGCACAGCGATATCTTTGGGACCGAATGCGTACCATTCACGTGTCAAAAAAGTCCAGCTCGTGCCGCTTCAAAAACACCAAGCCTTGATTTTGGTCATCACGAACCTCGGTTATGTCGAATCCAGACAGATTAACATTTCCGAGGACATGGACATCAATGAGTTGATCAAAGTCATTAATCTCTTGAATGAGATGCTTGTGGACACGCCGATTTCGAAAGTCTCGGAGAAACTGCATTATGAAATACAGCATTCGCAGATCAAAGAACTGTTGAAATATCGGGAAACCATTGTGAATTCATTCATAGATGCCTTCTCGAAATTCGCACAGTCAAAGTATTATCTAACCGGCCAATCGAATCTGCTTTATCAACCGGAATTCAATAACATAGATAAATTGCGCGAGTTCATCGAAACGATTGAAAACAATGAAATCTTCAAAATCGTTGAAAGCAACGAAAAGGGCGTTTCGGTCAAAATCGGCCGTGAAAATGAGCTTACTTCAATGCGTGACTGTGCGGTCATTTCTTCGACTTATGACACAGGTGACGGTGAACAAGGTACGATTTCCGTTGTCGGACCTTCGCGCATGGAATATCGCAAGGTCATTCCGCTGATTAAGTATATCGCAAAACACATCTCAAAATTATATCAGGATGAC
>JAGYMP010000303.1 GCA_018400565.1 Bacilli bacterium
CGATGAATCGGCATTGATTCCCAGATATGAGACCGAAGAACTCGTCATGAACCTTTTGATGCTGCTCGATGAACGCTTTCCCGACACGGCTCTGGAGGTGGTCGACGTCGGCACGGGATCGGGATGCATCGCAATCGCGCTGAAAAAAGAAGCACCGCGGCTTCACGTCGCCGCGACCGACATCGAGGATGACGCGCTGAAACTTGCGAGAAGAAATGCCGGAAGGCTTGATGCGGATGTGGACTTTTTCGCGGGAGACATGCTCGATGCCGTGAAGGACAGAAACTTTGACGTGATCGTTTCCAATCCCCCTTATATCCCCAATGAAGAGGCACTGGAGAGAATCATCGTCGAACATGAGCCCCATTCCGCCCTTTACGGCGGAAATGACGGGCTTAATTTTTATCGCTCGATCGTCCGGGCTTCCAAAGCGATGTTGAACGTGCCGGGCGTGCTTGCCTTCGAACATGCCTACGACAAGAAAAAAGAGTTGCAGGCATTGATCCGGGAGATCCACCCGCATGCCGAGGTATGGACCCTGAAAGACATGCAGGGAAGAGACCGCATGACATTCGCGGTCATCGGGACTTGAACCGATATTGTTGCATGACAGGACGAACGCCTGTGTAAGGCACCGAAAGGAATGAGACGGAATGGAAGCAGTCATCGGAAAAGTGGTCAGGATTGCCTCAAAAACGCTGGGAATGGATGAACCGGATGTTATTTTTGAAAAAAAGGAACGGTTTCCTTCACCCGACATCACGTCCGTGATGCATCCCAGGCGGTTGCAGATTCACGTCAATGAAAACTGGGCGGAACAGGCCGAACCTCTGGAAGTCATTTTCACCGTGCTGCACGAAGTGCGTCATGTATATCAAAAAAGGCTCATTGATAATGATTCCCATGACGATCCCGGCATCACGGATGACGATTTGGCGCAATGGAAAAAAGAATTCGACGGGTACACGCGCCCCGACGAATCAAAAGCAGGCGGTCCGGATGACGCTTACACGAAACAAGCGATCGAAATCGATGCGATGGCTTTTGCGAAGCATCTCATCAACAGACTTTTCGGTTTCGATTACCCCGTCCCCGATGAATTGAAAGACAAAGTCAACACCCGTCTGGAACGGATGCAGCATTATCGCCCCGGTAAATGAACCACATCCTCCCGAGGGAACTGCGCATGCATGCCCGTCCGGCGTGTCCCGAACAAAAAAACCCCTTTGCCGGTGCCGAAGCGATCATCGGCGCATCGGGTCATTTGAAAAGGAAGATGATCATGCGATTGAATCCGCGGAACATGCCGTCAGGGATGATTCCGCATTTTTTTATGCGTTTTTTAAAAGGAAATAATAATATGAATATATTATTAAGGAAAACCGACGAGTTTTTTTCAAACAAAAACGGTTGACAAGATCGGGAAGTGCCTGTATAGTATTAGAATGAAAACGGAGGTCATGTCCCATGGCAGATAAATTAATGATAGTCGAATCCCCCTCGAAAGCAAAAACGATCGGGAAAT
>JAGYMP010000304.1 GCA_018400565.1 Bacilli bacterium
GAAATCCATCGCCTTTCTCAGGTTCTTTTTGTGATAGGGATAAACCGTATCGGTATTCAAAAAGAGGATTTTATCGATGTTTTGCCAATGCTGATAACCGGCATTTTTGAGATTCTTATGTTTGTTGCTTAAAATGAAGTGAATGAATTGGCGTCCCTTGTAACGATGGTTATGGCGTTTTCGTCTGCCGTATTCTTCCAGCAGCATTTTAAGATCCCTGGCCGCGCCGACCAAATCATCCTGTTTGTATTTTTCTTCCATGGTGATGATGGATACCAGATTCTCATCATTTTCTTCCTTGTTATCGCTTGTGAAGATTGATTTTATTTTATCAAAAAAACTCATCTAAATGCCTCCTGTGTGATTGATTGTGAAATAAACATTTTATGGTTCTTCATCTTTGATGATACATCACTCATGCTCGTGAATCCTTTCTTTCAGACCGATGATGCTGTTGACGGCGACGGACAATTCATCGATGCCAAACGTGATGAAATGGTCCAACATATCCGGATCGGCGGCGGCTTCACCGCAAACACTCACGGGTATGTTTTTTTCATCGGCTGCTTTCATAATGGTTTCAATCAGTCGGATCACCGCCGGATGGCGATGGTCATAAATCTTCGCCACATCGGGATTCAGTCTGTCAGCGGCCAACGTGTATTGGGTGAGATCGTTGGTTCCGATCGAAAAGAAATCAACATGTTTCGCGAATTCTTCCGCCAACAATGCGGCTGCGGGCGTTTCGACCATGATGCCAAACTCGTACGGGAAAGCCATATGGGTTCTTCCGTCGGATAAGTCATCTTTTAAATCAGTCAAAAGATTTTTGACATAAAGAATTTCTTCTTCAGAAATAACCATCGGCACCATGATTTTCAATCGACCATGCTTGGATGCTCTGATCAGGGCACGGAGTTGTGTTCTGAACGCATCTTCATGTTTTTTGCTGTGACGAATACCTCGGATACCGAGTGCCGGGTTATTGATGGCATGATTCGATGATGCATCGTTTTTGTCACTTCCCAAATCCATTGTTCGGATTGTCACGGGTTTTCCGGGAAACTGATCCATCACGGTTTTATAGGTCAGAAATTGATGCTCTTCGTCCGGCAGATCGTCCGATGCCAACGATACATATTCGGTCCGAAACAACCCGATGCCATCCGCACGTTGGAAAACAGCTTCTTTTGCTTCTTCGGACGAGGAGATGTTTGCTGACACACGAACATATGTTCCCGATTTTGTCACGGCGGATATGTCTTCAGGTCGATCGATTGTCTTTGAAACATCGGATATATGTTTTTTGTATTGTTTCAATGTCTCGGTGTCCGGATCGGCAATGATTTTCCGTGACTTGCCGTCCAACACCAATGTCTCACTTTCAGTGAGTACATCGTAATTATCATCCAACCCAACGAAAAAAGGGATTTTCAGCGCATCGGCAAGCAATGCGACATGAGAATGGATTGATCCGTTTTTCAACACGATCCCGGCAATTTTATTCTTGCCGAGCGTAAACACATCGGAAGGATAAATCGACTTCGCGAGCACAATGTGTTTCCCATCGGGCAACTCACGGACGTGAAACGACCCCCTGAGGACACGTAAAAGACGATTCACGACATCCAAAATATCATCTTTCCGGGTTTTGAGCAACACATCATCGGTTTTCTCAAAGCGTCTTAAAAACCGTTGGCTGACAGCATCCAACGCTGATTCGGCACTGATGCCTTCCGTGATTTTTTCACGGATGGGCTTCAGTAATTCGGGGTCCTTCAACATCAAGCGGTGCGCCTGAAACAAACGGCTTTGTTCGTCATCGACATGGGATGCGCGATCCTCGAGGATCGCAAGTTCCTTGTCCGCTGTCTTAAGCGCGTTGTCAAAGCGTTTTTGTTCGATTTTCTTATCGGTTGTTTTGACTTCCTTGATGGTTTCGGGAGCCATCTTCAAAACGAACGGTTCTCCGACAGCCATAAAGCCATTCACCGATGTTGCCTGAAATTCTCTCATATCCTCACCTCATCACATTCATTATA
>JAGYMP010000305.1 GCA_018400565.1 Bacilli bacterium
CGCCCCGGCATCCAGCAAAATCGTGTTTTGTCTGGAAATCGACGGAATAAGAGGCGCTATCGCTGTCCTCTTGAAACCTTTCATCCGATGCACGAGCATGTGTCCCCCGGCGACAAGCGCCTGTGTGGCACCGCTGCTTACGCAAACATCGACATCTCCCTGTTTCAACGCCTTCAACGCCAATGCCATCGAAGAGTCCGGATTGTTTCTCATTTCCTTGATCGGATTTTTTTCTCCCATGTCAACGGTCTTATCCGTATGGACAATCGTCACTCTGTCTTGATGGGCATCGTTTAAAACATTTCTTATGGCCGTTTCATCGCCAAAAAGGACACATTCGATGTCCTGCATTTCCTTCAGGGCGATATTCACGCCTTCGACTTGTTCCCTGGGAGCGTAATCGCCGCCCATGGCATCAACCCCGATTTTAATCATTGTTCTCACGTCACCTTTCGTATAACACTCTTTAGTATAGCATAAATTTCAATCAAGATGAAAACCATCCACATGTTCCATGGCCTGTTTTTTTAAGACTTGCGCTTTGCGTTCGTCTGCTGAAAAAACATCCGCAGCATCACTTTGGGCCTGCTTGAAAAGTGCGGCGTCATCCAACAGACTCGCCATCATGAACCGCGGTATGCCGGCTTGGCTGAGACCGAAGACTTCGCCCGGTCCCCGCATGCGCAAATCGGCTTCGCTTATCTTGAAACCGTCACTTGTTTCAATCAACACATGCAACCGTTCCCTTGCCTTTTCCGGATCATCCGCCACAAAATAGGCTTTTGATGGAAATCCGCTTCTTCCGACGCGTCCACGCATCTGATGGAGCTGGGACAATCCGAAACGATCGGCGTTGATGATAACCATCATTGTTGCGTTGCTGACATCCATGCCGACTTCAATGACGCTCGTTGACAAAAGCACCGCTGTTGTGTTGTCTTTAAAACGTGCCATGACGTCGGCTTTTTCATCATCAGGCATCCGGCCGTGTAAGATGGCATACGATTTTCCCTCCGGCAGGTGCTTTTTTAACACGTGTTCAAAAGCATCAATGGACATGTGGTTCATCGCATCACTTTCTTCTATCAAAGGCACCACAAAGAAAACCTGCCTGTTCTTACTGAGTTCTTTTTCCATGACCGAAAACACATCATCCATCGCATCATACCCCACAAGAAACGATCGGACGGGCTTCCTGCCTTTTGGCAATTGCATGATCGAACTCACGTGAATATTCCCGAGCAAACCAATCGCAAGAGTACGGGGAATCGGCGTGGCACTCAAATATAAGACATCCGGATGACAACCTTTTTCTCTTAACTGCTCGCGCTGGGCGACCCCAAAACGGTGTTGTTCGTCGATGATCGCAAAACCCATGTGCAGAAACCCAACATCTTCTGACAACAAAGCGTGGGTGCCGATTACGATATCAACCTTTCCCGACTGCAGGTCGGCTGTGATATGTTTCCGTTCTTCAGACGGGGTCGAAGCAGAAAGAAACCGAACGGCGACACCAAGAGGCATCAGAAACTCATTAAAGGTATCGTGGTGCTGACGTGCCAAAATCTCGGTCGGCGCCATGAAAGCGATTTGTTCACCCGCTGTCACCGTTGCGTATGCGGCAAGCATTGCACAAACGGTTTTCCCTGAACCGACATCGCCTTGCAAAAGCCTGTTCATCGGCCGGTCTTTCTTTAAATCTCTGAAAATGTCATTTGTCGCCTGTTTTTGATCATCGGTCAATTCAAACGGCAGCGTCGCGATAAAACGGCGCACCTTTTCAATATCATATCCCTTGCGGGGGACTTCGGTTTTCTCGGTTTGAATGCGCTGAGCATGCAGTCTGAGGGCAAACATGAGCATCTCTTCATATTTGATGCGCTTTTGGGCAACGGCGACATCGCGTTTGTTTCGTGGTGCATGGATCTTGTGATAAGTATCCTGAAGCAGCGGAAGGTCGCGTTTGACAAGCAATGCTTCAGGCAACCGTTCTTGAGGAAGAATTGCATCGTCTTCCAAAACACGCAATATCCACTTGTGAAATGACATCTCCGATAGATCGGCGACCGAATAAATCGGCTTCATGCCGGCCTTGAAATTTTTGTGAAGAATCAGATCCGATGACGTGAAATGACGAAAATTATCCTTGAAAGACCCCGTGACGACGATTTTCGTCTTCGGACGGAGCATCTTTTTCAAAAAGTGGCGGTTGAAAATATGGACATCGACCGGTTTACCGTCAATTATCGTCTTGACTGTCATTTTCGTCAGATTTTTTCGGATAAAAAAAAGCCGTGGATCAGCGGTAACCTCACACAGCAGCATCAATGTCTCCTGAAGAACCCATGGCTGTTCGTTATCCAGACGGTTTTCTTTGTAACGCGAAGGATAATATGTCAGCAAATCGCGTGGTTTTGAGATTCCGATCGCACGCAATTTTTTCTCCGTGACCGGACCGATCCCTTTGATATCCCGAAGCTCTGTCATGGCCTTCACCTCAGTGCTTCCATTATATAAAAAAAAGGGGCATTTAACAACACCCCTTACAATTTATTCAACAGCGATGATGAATGAGTAAATGTCTTGGTCTCCTTCAATTTTTTCAAGTTCGACATCGAATTCGGATATGATGGATGATTCAAGTTTTGCGAGCTCATTATCCTTAACATCTTTACCAATCATGAGTGTCATGATTTCGGAGCGATCGTCGACCATCAATTCGATCATCGTTTTCAAGACGGCAATCCGATCATGTTCTACAACTTTCAGTTCACCGTTGATGAGACCCATGAAATCACCTTTCTTAATATCAAACCCATTGTTTTTGCTGTCACGGATAGCATATGTGACTTCACCGGATTTGACGGTTTCGAGATGTTCTTCCATGTCGCTGAGATTTTCGTCGACATCCATCGTGGCATCAAACATCGTCAATGCCGCATAACCTTCGGCAATCGTTTTCGTCGGTAAAATGTGGATATCAAGGTCCTCACACACTTCCGTCGCTGCCTCAGCTGACATAATAATGTTTTTGTTGTTGGGGATTAAAATGATGTGATCCGCATTGACCGCATTAATAGCTTCAACGAAATCCTCGGTTGACGGATTCATTGTCTGTCCTCCGGCAATGACTTCGTCACATCCCATATCTTTGAAGGTTTTGATCAAGCCATCGCCGTTGGCGACGGCAATCAACGCATATTTGCGTCTAATTTTCGGAGCATGGCTGTGTGTGTGGTCATGTCCGCATCCGTCATCAAGATGTTCGTCATCGGCATGATGAAGCATAACCTCGGAATGCTGGACGCGCATGTTTTCAATCTTGAGATTGACGAAATAACCGAAGTGCTGCGCAAGATTCAACGCATCGCCGGGTGTGTTCGTGTGAATATGCACTTTCAATATATTCTCATCCTGGACAACGACAAGCGAGTCACCGAGCGGCGAAATCATTTCGATGAAGTCTTGTTGGTTGAATTCGTCCATTTTCTCAATCTGCATGATAAATTCCGTGCAATAGCTGAACGTAATGTGATTGTTGGTGCCGGCTTTATGCAGTGCATCGCCGTTCCCGCTATTTTTTTTGGGCTCTTCTTTGGCGTCATCCAGCATCGTTCCGTGCAACGCCATGTCCATGCCACGGACAATCTCTAAAAAGCCCGCGGCACCGGAATCAACGACACCGACTTCTTTTAAAACCGCAAGCAATTCAGGTGTGTTTTCCAGCGATCGTTCCATTTCTTTTATGTATAATTCAAAAAGGTCTTCAAAATCATCAGCGTCTTCGGCAACCGATATCGCTTCATCGGCACCTTCTCTGGCAACGGTGAGGATAGTTCCTTCGACGGGATTGATGACTGACGAATATGCTTGTTCGACCCCTTGGCGCAAAGCCATTGAAAACGTCAACATATCAGCTTCGACATGCCCGTCCAACCCCTTTGCGAAGCCCGAGAAAAGCTGGGACAGAATGACACCGGAATTTCCGCGTGCCCCCATCAACATACCTCGCGATAATTTCTTCGCCAAAGCGCCAACACTCGTCTCATCGCTGTTTTTGATGCTCGTAACACCCGCTAATATCGTGGCTGACATATTTGATCCGGTGTCCCCGTCAGGAACGGGAAACACATTTAAATCATTAATTCGGTCCATGTTTTTTTTCAGTTTCAAATGTCCGTTTATAATCATTTCCTTGAATAAATCGCCATTGATGGCTATCGTGCCCATAAAAAATCCTCCCGTGGATATATAGTGAGATATGACTCCGTGATCGACATGTTTTCATTTTCTCAAAAAAGCACGTTTATTTTATCACATCGATGATTAAATTGCAATCAATCTAGCTAACAGTGAACGGCTGTATACATTTCGCTGAATACTTCCTTTTATGATCGCATGCGATTAATCTGCATATAAGATGTTAAACAAGTATCATTTCTTTTAACTGAGGCTACAAAAACAAAGATTCATATGGCAAACTATGATCACATACAACAACCGGACTGTCCAACAATGAAACCATATAACAAATCAGCCAAGGAGGTAACAGAATGCCGGGAGATTGGCGATTCAACGAACAAATCAAACATGGTCGAAGACATACGCATGATGATATAATGGGAAATCTCCGGAAAAAAGACAAAACAAACGATAAAGGCGAATCAGATATTTATGAACGCAGAAACCGTGTGTCCTCCATCGTCGTATCTTCCTTATTCGGTCTCATTGCTTTGGTTATCATCCTGATGATCATTTTTTGGTAACATTTTCGACAATAATACCTTAAAAAGTCAATCATGTGTCATCAGATGACACACACCGTGAACAACAGCGGATGTTTTTCTTGCATTATTCGTGAGATATGATAAAATAAGGATGCTGAAAACAAATCGGAAACGGAGTGATATCATGCCGAGAAAATGCAAAGTAACAGGGAAGAAAACCCTCCATGGAACCACGCGTTCCCACTCGCTTCACGCCACGAAGCGCAAATGGAAGGCCAACCTCCAAAAAGTAAAAATTATCGACGAAAACGGTGAAGTGAAACGTGCTTACGTTTCCGCACGGGCACTGAAAAGCGGAAAAGTTAAGCGTGCATAAACAAAACGGCCAATCATGGCCGTTTTTTTTATTATCATTTATTAAGTTCTTAAACCGTTCTCTAAATCATCGAGGATCGCTGTGACTCTTTCAATCGGTATGGCAAAACCCATGCCCTCGATTTCCGATCCGACGAATTTGGAAACATTGATGCCGATAACCGTGCCGTCGATGTTGTAAAGCGGTCCTCCGCTGTTACCGGAATTAATGGCAGCATCGTGTTGGAGATAACGGTTCCCGCCTTCTTCGATTTCTCGGTTTTTGCCTGATAGAATGCCCATCGTGAATGAGTTAAAGAAATTATATCCTTCTGAATTCCCGACGGCAAACACCAAATCACCTTTCGATGATGACGATGAATTACCAAGTGCCGATACGTTGACGAGATCTTCGATGCCATCAGCAGGGAAAGACAACACCGCAATATCGATGGTCGCATTATATCCGTGCAGTTCTGCTTCCACAACGGTTTCATCGCTGAGTGTGACATCGAATTGATCGCCATCCTCGATCACATGGTGATTGGTCAACAACCAAAATCTGTTTTCCGTCTCATCATAACGATAAACGATGGCCGATCCGAGGGCACTGCCCTGATTAAGCACATAGGAAACAACACCGACTACCGATTGATCCGCAAGATCCTTGACCGCATATATTTTATCCTGTAATTCCTCGGCATCGACATAAAATGTATCATTGGCCAAAAGATCGGAAAAACGATTCTCGATGTCCTGTTCGATGTCCATATATAATTCTTCTTCAATCATTGCATATAAATCATCATGGACCTCGGTATAAACATCATCATAAATCTCATTATAAATGGAATTCACATATTCCATGTAGTCTTGGGACTTTGTTGTTTCTACAGTTGATTCCTGCATGGTTGTTGTTGAGGCTTCACCCGTCACATCGGAGCCTTTTGCTGGATTGGCCACCCCGGCCGCAAAAAGTGTCACCGCAAACAGAACAAGGAAAATAACTATTTTTCTTTTCATGGCGATCACTCTGTCTCCGAAGGTTTCGCCTTGAGTTCGATATCCTCAAGCACAAGCGTTTCACCGTCACGGATGACGGTGATATCAATCACGTCACCGACTTTGTATTTTTGGAATTGATTGCTGAAATCAGTGGTCTTTCCGATTTCAATATCGCCGACTTGAATCACGATGTCATCCGTCTGGATATATCCGTCAACAGAGCTGTCAGGGACAACTTCAATGATATAAAACCCGGACGTGACACCGGTGGGGATATCATAATCGGGATCGTCGATTAATGCATCGACGTTGGATTCCGTGATTTGTATCATCTGAATGCCGAGAGAGACGACTTGTCTTGATTCGCCATATTGTTCGATGTCCGAACAAATCGCCGCAACCAGATTGGCGGGCACCGCAAAGCCCATGCCCTCAACATTCATGGATGCGATCTTGATGACATTGATGCCGATGATTTCTCCGTCAAGATTGAGAAGCGCGCCCCCGCTGTTGCCTGAATTGATGGCGGCGTCATGTTGAAGATAACTGACGAACATGTCACGCACACCATCATTGTTCGTATCAAAATAACGATTTTTACCGGAAATGATTCCCATCGTGACAGAACCGAAAAATTCATATCCCGACGGATTCCCGACTGCGAGCACGACTGTTCCTTTCTGTGTCGCATCGGAATCACCAAAGGAAGCGACAGTCAGCTCTCTCAGTGATTCAAAGGATAAAACGGCGATATCCGCGGTTTCATCAATCCCCAGCAATGTCGCATCGACTTCGGTTTCATCGGAAAAACGGATCGCTATGTCTTCTGCGTTTTCAATGACATGATTGTTGGTGACGACAAAGAACGTGTTATCGGTTTGTTTATAAATAACACCGGAACCGATGCCCTGTCGTTCGCCGTCCACATCATAATTTGATATACCGACGACGGCGGTCAGTGAACTCTCGATCACAGCATGGATTTCTTCGACGATCGTCCTTGTTTCAATCGTGATATCCCCGGCCTCTTCTTTGGCATAAAGATCGGCCAACACATCATCCAGGATGGCCTGAAATGCTTCTTCGGAAATATCCGCTACGACTTCGGCACGGATTTCATCATACAGATCATCGTATATTTTTTGATAGACGCCATCGATGATGTCACCTTGATCGAATGTCGTCACAGGTGCATTCGTTGAATCGGGCATGGTATAAAACGTAAACGCTTCGGTTGAACCGTCAAAATTGAAAACACACCCCGTCAAAGTTACAAACAATGTCAAAACCAACACCGTTGTCACTATTTTTTTCATCATATTTCCATTCCTTCCTTGTCATTCATCGTTCTTGACGCAAAATTCACCGATCATTGCTCATGATTACCATCAAACGTCCTTTTTCAAACGAAACCGTACCCGAACCCTCATTGGAGACACAAAGCGAATCCGATGTATTGAGATAGTAATCATTGAGCGGATATCTGAAGCCTTTCAACGAAAGGCCGTAACAATCCTCAAGTGCGAAAAATGAAACATACCGATGAAAATTGTCAATTTCATGTGTACCTTTTTTCAAGACGGTAATGTGGTGGCGATCGTCACGAAATGAACACTCATAACGTTTTAAGAGGTTCATGTTCGCCACAAAATGATCCACACGGCCACCGATGCCGCCAAAAACTTCGATATGTTCATAATCATTATGACTATGAACATAATCAAACGCAAATGCCAAATCGGTCATTGATTTTTCCGACGGCAGGGTGATGGTCTGATCACTGAGACGAAACACTTCCTCTTTCAACTGTGGATCGAGCGAATCGAAATCACCGATCGCAATATCGATTGATATATCAGCATCAACCAAATACTCGAGCCCCGAATCGATGCCGATGATCATCTCATCCGCCTCTTCGAAGTAAAGACTCGTGAAATCATAATTGTTCGGACCGGCGACCATTTTGATTTTATCAGGCATTTTCAAGCGCCTCAATGACGGCTTTTCTGTCTTTCTGACCAAAGATGTGCGATCCCACGACGATTACATCAATGCCTGCTTCCCGAACTTTAGGGGCCGTTTCATCATTGATGCCTCCGTCGATTTCCAATAGATAATCCAGTCCGTTCGCTTCGCGGTATGCCGCGAGAGAGCGGACTTTTTCCAACATGTTCGGTTTGAACGACTGTCCGCCCTCACCGGGTTCCACACTCATGATCAATATCAAATCCAAGCGGTCCAGATAAGGTCTCAATACCTCAACGTCGGTTTTTGGTTTGATTGAAAGACCGGCTTTGATCCCAAACGCGTGAATTTTATCGATCAATCCGTCAACGGGCGCATCCGTGGCCTCATAATGGAACGTGATAAGGTCGGCACCGGCTTCGGCATAATCCTCAATGTGGTCTTCGGGACGTTCAATCATCAGATGGCAATCGAAAAACTGCTCGCTCCACTGTGAGACTTGTTCAAGCATCTTGTCATCATATGTTTCGTTGGGAACGAATTTCCCGTCCATGACATCAAAATGCAACCATTCCGCAGAGGAAACAGATTCGATTTCCTCGCGTAAGTGGTCAAAATCAGCATTCAAAAACGACGGTGCGACAATCATGCTACCAACTCCTCAGTATTTGGGCTTTTGTGCCTTTAATTCTTCATAAAAACGAATATAGTTCTTATACCGGAATTCTGGGATGTCACCGTTCTTAACAGCTTCTTTCACAGCACAGCCGGGTTCATGGACATGACTGCACGGATTGAATTTACATTCATGATGACGTTCAAAAATATCAGGATAATAAACATCCAATTCCTCGGCATCGATGTCGGAAAACGACAATTTGGAGAAGCCGGGCGTGTCAGCCACCCATCCGCCGGCGATTTCAAGCAATTCCACATGCCTTGTCGTGTGTTTTCCGCGTCCGAGAGCCTCAGATATCTCCGCGACAGGTATATTCAGACCAACATCCAAGCAGTTTAACAGCGAACTCTTCCCCGCTCCGGTCTGCCCGGCCAAAACCGATGTTTTGTCTTTGATCAATGATCTGATCTCACCAAGACCTTCACCGGTTTCCTTACTATAAAAAACGACGGGATAATATGTGTCGTAATGATCGAGTTTTTGTCTGAGATCATCATATTCGGCATTTGTCAGAAGATCGGTTTTTGATACAACAATCACGGGATCGACATTTTCTTTTTCCATCAACACCAGAAAACGGTCCATGAGCAAAAAGCTAAATGCGGGTCGTTTGGCGGCATTGATCAAAAAACCCCTGTCAACATTGGCAACGGCGGGTCGAACAAAATCATTTTTCCTCGGTAACATTTTTTTAATCGTGTGTCCCTCAAACAAAACATTGTCGCCGACTTTCGGTGAAATATTTTTGTGGCGAAAAATGCCCAGTGGTTTTGTTTCATGGATACTTTTTGTTTGATCGGCGACAGTGTAAACACCACCGACGAGTTTGATGATCTTTCCCGCTTTCAAACACATGCCTCCTTTTGTTTTATTATACAAGAAATCTGTCAAAAAAAGAAGTCACAAACCTTTCTTTTCTGAGACTGTTCACATTCAAGCGATCTATTGTCCCAAGATTGACCTTCAAACAAAAACAATCATTGCCCATCATCATTTTTGATGGTATCGTGGCAAAAACAATTCGTGATCGCCCAACCTTTTCTGTCATAATTCACACAGCCATCATTCAAAAAAAGATGCTGGAAAACGGACCAACATCTTTTGTTTATGAAGCATCATTCATAAGCTTTGACACGGCGATGAAAAAATCCCCGGTCATGTTTGCAGACAGGGCATACCTTCGGAGGACGCCTGCCGACATGGATGTGTCCACATTTCGAACAAATCCACATTTGTGACTCATCATCCGCATCAAAAACTTTTTCTTCTTTGACACTTTTCAACAAGGCAAGATAACGTTTCTCGTGTTCTTTCTCAATGGCCGCGACTGCATTGAAAAGATAGGCGATTTTGCTGAAGCCTTCTTCTTTTGCTGTTTCGGCAAATCCCTTATACATATCCGTCCATTCGTAATGCTCGCCGTCGGCACCGTCTTGCAGATTAGCGGCGGTTTCGGGAATTTCGCCACCTTT
This sequence comes from Bacilli bacterium, assembly GCA_018400565.1. GTDB lineage: Bacteria > Bacillota_I > Bacilli_A > Izemoplasmatales > Hujiaoplasmataceae > M55B122. Next base: position 10,203 of record JAGYMP010000305.1, read on the forward strand.
GAGCAATTCAAACCATATTTCGGCATGTTCTTTTTCGTTTGCGGCGGTTTCCTCAAAGAAGTCCGCAATTTGGATGTAACCCTCTTTGCGCGCAACAGATGCATAAAATGTATACTTGTTTCTCGCCTTTGATTCACCCGCGAACGCTTCCTGTAAATTTTGCTCAGTTTTAGTGCCTTTTAAATCCATGCTTTATCCTCCAACTTTATATTGTTTTAACCTCAGTCACCGAATGAAATGCCGATGTCTTTGGCCGTGTTAACCAAATCACCGTTCGGATCCACGCGACGTGCGCCGCCTCTGCTGGTTTCACCGGTTTCGCCGGTGCCGACCACTTCTTTGATCGGAACACTGCACATTTTATCATCATTGATTGTTACCATGCGACCGAATTTGCCGCCTGCGATCATATCGACTGCATGCGCACCGTACTTAGTGCTGAGCACACGATCAAACGTGTTTGTCACACCACCGCGCTGGATGTACCCGAGCGTGGTGTTTCGGATATCCTGACCGGTCACCGGCTTCACATGTTGTCTTAATTGCTCTGCGACAACATCACCGATGCCGCCGAGACGTTCGCTGTCCGGTTTTTGTTTATCGACAGCCTTGACTGTCACTTCGCCGCCTTTCGGCACTGCACCTTCGGAGACACAAAGAATTGAGAAATGGCTTCCCCGGTTGAAACGGGCAATCAGATGATTGCTGACTTTTTCGATGTCATAAGCGATCTCGGGAATCAAGATGACATCCGCTGACCCGGCGATGCCGCCTTCAAGCGCCAACCATCCGGCGTGCCGCCCCATGACTTCCAAAATCATGATGCGGTTGTGTGAATATGCCGTCGTATGCAGCGCATCAAGTGATTCCATGATATGATCGAGTGCCGTGCGGTAACCGAATGTGATTTCGGTTGAGGGAACATCATTGTCGATTGTTTTCGGAATGCCGATGACGTTGACACCTTTACGTGCGAAATCGCGGGCACTCGTCAACGTGCCGTCGCCGCCGATGATGACAAGTGCATCAATGTCATGTTTCTTCAGATTCTCAATTGCCACATCCGAAACATCTTCATAACGGACATTCCCGTCTTCATCCACCATGCGGTAGTTGAAGAGATTATCGCGGTTGGACATCTTGAGAATGGTGCCTCCCTGATGAAAAATACCGGACACGCTTTTCATGTCCATTTCCCAGTAATTGTTTGTATAAAGACCGTGGTAACCACCGATGAAACCGGTGACTTCATAGCCGTATTTCAAAATAGCCGTTTTGACAACAGCCCGGATGACCGCGTTCAGACCGGAACAATCGCCTCCGCCTGTCAAGATTGCAATCTTCTTTATTTTCTTGTTCATGATACTCACCCTTCATTACTAAAAACTATCTTATAGTGTATCACGAACCCTGTGCTTCGTCAATTGATAACAACCGTTTTCAGTGCTTATCTTTCATTCTGAGCTGGCCGCAGGCCGCTTCGATGTCGGCGCCTTGTTCACGCCGCAGGGTCACGTTGATTCCTCTTTTTTTCAACCGGTCATAAAATGCGGTCGAACGTATATCCTCGGTTTTCTCAAATGCGAATTCACCGACGGGATTATAAGGAATCAAATTGACATACGCATTCACCCCGCGGATCAAATCGGAAAGTTCGTCCGCATGACGAATCTCATCGTTCACACCTTTCAACAAAATATACTCGAAGGTGATGCGTCGGTGGGTTTTATCAAAATATACCTTGCATGCGTCAATGACCTCATTCAAAGGGAACGCTCGATTGATCGGCATCAGTTTCGATCGGAGCTTATCGTTTGGCGCATGAAGGCTGATCGCCAGATTGGGGCGAATATCTTCATTCGCATATTCCAATATTTTTGGGACAAGGCCGCATGTCGACACTGTGATGTGTCTTTGTCCGATCGCAAGTCCGTGATCATTGTTGATGATGTGGATGAAGCGCATGACATTGTCGTAATTGTCAAAAGGCTCTCCGGTTCCCATGACAACGATATTGGACACATCCGTCTTCGCATATTCCGAAATGCTTAATACCTGGCGCACCATTTCCCCGGCGGTGACATCCCGTGTTTTCTTTTTTAAACCTGAGGCACAAAAAGCACAACCCATGTTACAGCCGACCTGTGATGTCACACAGACGCTTTTCCCATAATCATAAGCCATCAACACGGTTTCGATCGCATGGTGATCCTTCAGCAAAAACAGATATTTCTCGGTTTTGTCATCACTCATGCGTTTGGTCTCAATCGGCAACAAGTCCGCCGTGAAAGAATCATCAAGATAGGCCCTGAGCTTTTTGCTGAGGTTTGTCATGGCATGAAAATCACGGATTCTATGCTGATACAGCCATTCGAAAATCTGCGTCGCGTTGAAGTCTTTGAACCCTTCATCGACGAGATGCTCGGACAATGCATTCCGTGTGTAATCATAAATGGAGCGTTTCATTCAAATCACCGCTTGATCCTTTCTGTTCAGAACAAAGAGTGATGCCACAAAGAAAATGATTGTGGCCGCCACGAGTACGACAATGTGAATCCATGGTTCCATAAAGGAACCTCCCGCCGTAAAGCGGAGTCCCATGAAACTCACAAACTGATCGGGCATGGCATCAACGGACAATGCCTCACCCATCATGACCTGACGCATCAAGACCACCGCATGTGAAAGCGGGAAGATCTTGATTACGGTTTGTATGGATGAAGGCAGTTGGCCGATGGGAATATAGATGCCTGTCAAAAATCCGATCAATGTGCCCATGAGCGAAGATGCCGTTCCAAACGCATTTTGTGTTTTAATCATTGTGATAATAAAAAACACAAGCGACGTCGATGAAATCACCGCCAGAGCAATCAGGCCGATTGTTTTAAGGAGCGCAGAAAACGAAAGCCACTCGCCGCCATACATGACGATGTAGATCTCAGCGAACACAAGCACCAACACACTCATGACGAACCCGATGATTGCCGTGGCAACAATATAGCTTGTCAGAAGTGTCGTCCGTTTGATCGGCGACACCTGAAAGTCTTTTAAAATATGTTTTTCCTTGTCATTGACAGCAATGCCGAAAGCACCCATCGCCGTAGTGATCGATGCTACCGCGATGACACCGGCCATAATCCAGCTGTCCATTATAAACCGGGCGTTATCCGACGCAAATTCTTCAGCCGCACCTTCCAACATATTCCCCAAAAACAGGATATACAAAAGCATGATGATAATCACGCCGAGCAACGAGAAAAACACACTGGCACGATCGCGGAAATAAAGACGGAGATGGCGCTTTAATAACAACGTAAACATCATTCCCTCATCTCCTTTCCGGTAATGCCGATGAACGCATCATCCATTGTTCCGTGTTTCACTTCGAACGAATGAATGTTTTTCTCGATGTCACTGAGAATATGGATTGCATCCATTGTCGAATCCAATGTCACACGCAAGGTATCGTTCGCTTTAACATAATCGATTGCTTTGTCATCAAAATAATTTTTGATTTTTGCCTCATCATCCGGCTCGACTATCAAGAGATCGCCGGAATACTTATTTTTGAGTTGTGTCGGTGTCCCCTTGGCCGCGATCTCACCCTCGTCGATGACAATCACGAAATCCGCACCATCGGCTTCTTCCATGTAATGGGTGGTCAAAAAGATGGTCATGCCGTGTTTGTGCTGTAATTCGATGATTGTGTTCCAGACACTTTTGCGCGTCTGGGGATCCAAACCCGTCGTCGGCTCATCCAAAAACAAAATTCTCGGGTGATGCAACAGGGCCCTTGCGATGTCCGCTCTTCTTCGTTGGCCTCCGGATAATGACTTGTAACGGCGGTTCCTGATATCGGTGATATTCGTCGCCGCCAGGGCTATTTCCACGTTTTCCTTCAATTCTTCCTGTGACAGACCGTAAAAACTGCCGCGTGTCCACAGATTCTCCTCGACCGTCAAAAGGTCATCCAAAACACTGTCTTGAAAAACAATGCCGATATCCCCGCGGATCAATGCATCATCGTCCCCCAACACATGATCGTTCACGCTGACAATGCCGGCATCTTTCCTCAGCAATGTTGATATGATATTGATCGTGGTCGTTTTTCCCGCGCCGTTCGGGCCTAAAAAGGCAAATAATTTCCCCCGTTCGACGTAAAAATCAATACCATCGACCGCTTTTATCTCGCCATATGTCTTTTTCAATCCTGTGACTTCTATGATTTTATCCATGTCATCCTCCTAAAAATTATCACATATCATGCAAATTATATCATATTCGCATTGATTTGGACAACACCCTCAGATATCGCCCAACCCATTAAACGACCGGCCCCCCATGCGTTTGGGCCGGTCGTCATCTTCCATCAGTTATTTTCGAATCTCTGCGTCAAAGGAATCTTGTACTTTGTCAATCAGTTTTTCCATGAACCGATCGATTTCCACGGACGAAAAGGTTTTATCGCGGCGTTTGAACCAAAACCTCAGGGCAACGCTCTTCTTCGAGTCACCCACGTTGTCTCCCGTATAAACGTCAAACACATCCATCCGATCAAGGGGAAGCCCCTTCATCGTTTCGATGGTTCGTCTCAACTCACGATAGGTGATCGACTCATCGATAACGATTGCCAAATCCCGATTGACGGCCGGCGTTTTGGAGATCGGTTCCACTTCATCCAGGCTTTTTCCGTAGGCAAGGATCTTGTCAAGTAAAAGATCGAACACATACACATCTTCGTCGATGCCATGTTCTTCGGTGAATTCGGGATGAAGTTTCCCGAAATATCCAAGCCGTTCGCCATTAATCTCAATGACCGCACTGATACCCGGGTGCATATGCCTAAGGATGACATCCGGTTTTTTGATATCGACATTCCGAATCGCCAATCGTTCCAATAACGCTTCAATCAACCCTTTAACAACATAAAAATCAACGGTCACGGAATCATCCTTCCACTTGGTTTCATGATAAGATCCCCGCAACACACCCGACACATGTTCTTCTTCTGTTTCTTTGAAATAGGCACTCCCGATTTCAAAAATCAACACATCATCGATATCACGTGCACGGTTGTAGGAAAGCACATCAAGCATTGAAGGCAATAACGCATGACGCAATCGCGATTTGTCTTCACTCATGGGACGGGCGACTTTGATGACGGATTTTTCCTCATCGTCAAACAATATCGCTTCCTTTTTTGACACCAATGAGTAAGTGATGACCTCATCGAGGCCGAGAACGGAAAGTGTCTGTCTGATGATGCGTCTCGTCTTTTGTCTGTCGGTCAGATAACCCGCAGTCGGGGTTTTCGGAAAGCTGACTGGGATGGCCTGATACCCGAAGATCCTGACAATCTCTTCGATCAAATCCTGTTTGGTCTCAACATCCAATCGCCTCGTGGGCGCATATACGGTAAAGGTCCCGTCTTTGTTTTCAAACCGGAATGAAAGCCGTTCAAAGACTTCTTCCAAATCCTCCGTTTTGAAAGGATAACCCGTGATTGACTGCACCTCGGACAAAGAAATCTCAATCGGCGTTTCCGTTTTATCGGTTTTATCATGACTCGCGATCCCTTCGGCGACTTCACCGTCCGCAAGGGCGTGGTAAAGCGATGCAGCTCGGTCCAATGCCTCAATGGTTCTCGACGGATCGATCCGTTTTTCAAAGCGCATCGATGATTCACTGCGCAGATCCAGACGGCTTGACGTGCGTCTGACGGACACCGGGTCGAAAATCGCCGACTCCAGCATGATGGATTTGGTCGTTTCCGTCACTTCCGTGTTCTGTCCGCCCATGACGCCGGCCAGTGCCACGGGGCGGTTGTCATCGGTGACCACGATATCGGTCGTCTTCAGCGTCCGTTCTTTGTCATCGAGGGTCACGAAGACTTCGTTTTCTTCGGCCTGGCGGACGATGATGTTTTTATCGTTCAGCTTATTGGCATCAAACGCGTGCAACGGCTGTCCGTATTCCAACATCACATAATTCGTGATGTCGACCAGATTGTTGATGGGACGGATGCCGCTTGCGATCAAGCGTGCTTTCAACCAATACGGGCTTTCCTTCAGTGTCACATTTTTGATTAAGCGGGCATGGTAAGCCGGGCATTTTTCGGTTTCACTCGTCACACGGACGGGATTTTCATCATCCGTTTCCACGACCAAAGGTTTTTCGATATGAAGTTGGGTTGATAACATGGCTTTGACATCGTAAGCAATGCCGATCATCGATAATAAATCGCCCCGGTTGGGGGTCAGATCCAAATCGATCACGTCGTCGTTCAAATCCATGTAATCAAGCGGATCGTCCCCGACGGGGGCATCACCGGGCAAAACGTGGATGCCGTCCTCATGCCCGTAGAGATGGTCGAGTCCGATTTCATCAAGCGAGCAGATCATTCCGTCTGATTCGACACCACGGATTTTCGTTTTCTTGATTTTGAAATCACCCGGCAAAACAGCTCCGGGCAGTGCGACGATGACCTTCTGGTCAGTATTGACGTTTGGCGCACCGCAGATGATTTGTTTGATTGTGTCGCCAAGATCGACCTGGCAGACTTTCAGTTTATCCGCATCGGGATGATCTTCACAGACTTTGACATGACCGATGGTGAGATTATTCACCTCAACGAGATGGTTGACGGAGGACACCTCCGTCGACATAAGATTGAATTTATCAGCCAATGCCTCGGGTGATTCATTGACATTGACGAATTCTTTTAGCCATTTTAGTGAAAATTTCATGGTAAAACCCCCTATCTGAACTGCCGGTTGAACCGGAGATCATTGGTAAAAAACGAACGGATATCATCGATTCCGTACCGCAAGATGGCAATGCGCTCAATACCGACCCCGAATGCGAAACCCTGATAATTCTCGGGATCATAACCGGCCGCTTCCAAAACGGCATTGTTGACCATGCCGGCTCCGAGAACTTCAATCCAGCCGGTGTGTTTGCACATCGAGCAGCCTTTTCCGCCGCATTTATAACACGACACATCCACTTCGACGGAAGGTTCGGTGAACGGAAAATATGAGGGTCGCAAGCGGATTTGTCTTTCTTCGCCGAACATTTTCCTCGCCATCAGCAAAAGTGTGCCTTTAAGATCGGAAAGACTTGTTTTCTCATCGACGACGAGACCTTCAATCTGTGTGAACTGATGGGAATGGGTCTGATCGTCATCATCGCGGCGATATACTTTGCCGGGACAGATAATCTTAATCGGCTTTTTCATGGTATTCTTGAGAAGCGTGCGGATTTGCACGGGTGATGTGTGCGTTCTTAACAATGTCTCTTCAGTGATGTAAAATGTATCCTGCATATCCCTGGCAGGGTGGGTTTTCGGAAGATTGAGCATCTCAAAGTTGTACTCGTCTGTTTCAATTTCGGGTCCTTCTTCCACGGTATACCCGAGACCGATGAATAATTCCGTGAGTTCATCGATGATCTGATTCAGCACATGCACATGCCCGGTGTCAAGTTTTTTTCCGGGCAAGGTCACGTCGACAGCCTCCTCGCTAAGTTTCCTCTCAATCTCTTCTTTTCTGAGCGCTTCTTGTTTTTTCGAATAAGCTTTCATGAACGCTTCTCTCGCATCGTTCACGGCTTTTCCGAGTAGTTTCTTCTCGTCTTTGGGAACATCTCGCATTTTACGCATGTACTTAGAGATGATGCCGTTTTTACTGATGTAATCGTTTTTGACTTTTTGCAACGACTTGTTGTCACCGGCTTTTTCAATGGCTTGTTTTGCTTCGGTCAAATGCTGCATGAGTTCTTTTCCATAATCCACGTTTAAAACCTCCTCAAAATAAAAACAGCCGCCCTAAAAAAGGGCGACTGTGTATGGCCGCGGTACCACCTTTGTTCCGGCATCTGCCGGCACTTAAACCCTTAACGCGGGCAGACGGGGATGATTAATCCCGTTCGGAAGATGAATTCACCGTTTCCGCCTAAGATGCTTTCAGCCGGGGCATCCTTTCTCTGTTGGTTTGACACGGTCATGCTTCTTCCTCATCACGTTGCTTTTATTATACCACTATTTTCGATGTTTGCAAACCTTAACTGCGGCTGGAGGCGAAAATCGCCAGCAACCTGAGCACTTCGATATACACCCAAACAAGTGTCACCATGAGACCGAGTGATAAAATCCAGCCATATCGCTGGTCCATGCCGTGCTCGACGCTGTTCTTGATCATTTCGAAATCCAGCAACAAAAAGAGTGCTGAAAGGACGGCTGAAATACCGACGATCAAATAATAAAACGGTCCTGAGAAGGGAATAAACAACGAGAACAGTGACATGATGATGACCGAAATCA
>JAGYMP010000306.1 GCA_018400565.1 Bacilli bacterium
TAAAGCGAGTTTTCACGCATGAACCAACCGAAAAGTTTTGCGAGCGACACAACCGATAACGCCATGCCAATCACAAGCGGTATCATAAACATGACACTTTTCTTGAATTCATCGAAAATATGACCGATGGCATGCACCATTTTATGATACACGCCGAGATAAATCGCAAGCGTGCCGCCGGACACACCCGGAATCACAAAAGCGATGCCGATGATGAACCCTTTGATAACCAACATCAGCGCACTCATGATGCATCCACCATATCCCCGATCAAATCATATCGGAATTGATCGGTGATTTTCACGGAAACGATGTCGCCTGCGGATAATTCACCATCCGTTTGGAAAACGATGCATCCATCCACGTCATCCGGCGCGAATGCTTCACTTCTGCCATAATAAAAGTCTGTTTCGGGATCATAAGCTTCCACCAGTGTTTCGTGGACGGTTCCCTTTTCCAATTTGTTTTTAGCTCGTGTGATTTTCCGTTGCGTCGCCATCAGGATATCCTTTCGTTTTTGTTTTTCACCTTCTGGTACGTCATCGCCATACTGATAGGCCGGTGTGTCTTCTTCACGGGAATAGGTAAACACACCTAAACGATCGACATGCCCTGCTGCGACAAATGCCCGCAATTTTTCAAAATCAGCTTCCGTCTCACCGGGGAAACCGACGATGAATGTGCTGCGGATCGTCGCTTCAGGCATGCGCTTTTTGATGGTTTGTATCAACGTGATGCTTGATGCCCCATCATCGCGCCGGTGCATTCTTTTTAATACGGAATCCGATATATGTTGCAGGGGGATGTCGAAATACGTGGCGATCTTCTCGTTCTTTTCGACAACTTCCAGTAATTCATCAGTGACCTCATCGGGATATAAATACAAAAACCGGACCCGCCACAGCCCTTTAATTGCCGCAATCTTCTTTAGAAGCTCCGGCAACAGCGATTTTTTTCTTCCGGTCAGGTCAAAGCCGTATCGTGTTGTGTCCTGACTTATCAAATTGATTTCCTTGCCGCCCTGTGCAACCAACCCCTGAACCTCATTCAAAATTTCGTCCATCGGACGGGATCGGAAATGTCCGCGCATCAATGGTATCGCGCAGAAAGCACAATGGTTGTCGCAGCCTTCCGCGATTTTCACATATGGGGAAAAAACGGATGTCGTAAGCATCCGTTTTTCATAATCAAGCGGTTTGAGTTTAAGGGAATATTCGCTTAGTACCTCAGCCAAAATCTCGTGTAAATGAGGATAATCATCCAACGAAATAACCTTATCGACGAAAGGCATCTCATTTAGGATTTTATCTTTATACCGTTTCGCGTAACAACCGGTCACAATCAGTTTTTTCCCGAAATCCTTCATTTCACGGATGGTATCGATCGTCTCTTCTTTCGCGGCTTCAATGAAACCGCATGTGTTGATGAAAATCACATCCGCTTCTTCTGGATCGTTCACGATGGCTGCCCCCGCCTGGGATAGCATACCTAAAATCATCTCAGAATCGACGAGGTTTTTTGCGCAGCCCAAAGAAATAAAACCAACGTTCATGCGATCACCGGACATAAGTTGCCAGGAATGTCAACTGTCCCTTGACACTCACCTTGTTGGCTTTTGCCAACACAACGAATCCGTCACCGGCGGAAACGGCTGTCCCGCCGATGTTGCCCTCTCCGTCAATCACGATGCAAGCATAGGTTTTATCAACGGGTTTCCAAAGCATTTTCCCTGACACACGAATACGTTTAAGCGTGAAATCATCGCCGTTATGCAACACGGAACGCATCCGGTCACGTCGATGGTTTGACACAGGGATGTCATCATCCGGGACCTTGATCACATCAAGGGCTTTGTCGACATGCAGATCCCGCGTGTTGCCGTCTTCATCGGTCCTCTCATAATCATAAACACGGTATGTCAGATCGGATGACAACTGAACCTCGACCAAACGAACTCCCGCACCGATCGCATGCAACGTACCGGCGGGGATATACACAAAGTCATCTTGTTTGACGTTGACTTTCTTCAACAAATCATCGTACTGGTTTTCTTCGATTTTTTCCTTTAATTCTTCCTTGGTTTCGGCCTGATGGCCAAGCACCAACGATGCGTTTTCTTCGGCATTCCAAATGTACCATGACTCGGTTTTGCCCCGGTCGCTTTCATGTTCTTTCGCATACGGTTCATCCGGATGAACCTGAACGCTCAAATCCTCTTTCGCATCAATGATTTTGATGAGCAACGGAAACGCATCGGTTTCAATATCCGGGAAAAGATCGTTATGCTCGGTGAAAAAACGATCGAAGGAAACACCGTCAAAGTCGCCCCCTTTGATGGTGGAAGGACCGTTCTTGTGTCCGGAGACAACCCAGGCTTCGCCGATGGGTTCCTCGCTTTGTTCCTGGTTGTAAAATGGATTCAACCATGTTCCGCCCCAAAGA
>JAGYMP010000307.1 GCA_018400565.1 Bacilli bacterium
ATACAGAGATTTACTGCCGGTTTGGCATGTCGGAGACGATGTTTATTACGACCTGGCATCCGTGCCCGCAGGCGAAATGGCCGAACGCGTCGATGTTGATTTTTTGAACGATTATGCGAGTGACCGGCTTGATTTCTCATTTGATGAAGTCACATCCCTCTCTTCGGGGCTGGCTGATTACATGTTCTCCGAACTGGACGGCGAAACCGATCCTTACACCGGAGAACCCAAGGATTTCTCCGGAAACAACAACGACTATCATTACATGGTTTACCGTTTCACGCCCGCCGAAGACAAAACGGATGTGTTCACACCGATGTTCGATTTGGTCGAACAGCAAATCGTCATCCCGGACACCGTCGCAGAAGACATCGAACTTCCGAAAGAAGGATTATACGGAGCGACGATCGAATGGACGATTGCCGAAGAACATGAAGATTTGATCGATGATGAGGGCGCGGTCACAAATCCCGACGAAGACACCGAAGTTTCCCTCACCTATAAGATCACACTCGGTTCGGAAACGCGTACCGGAGCAAAAACAATCACGATCCTGGCCGAAGGGGAAAATGCCGATGTTACCGTCCCCGATGTGTCTGAGACGCCGATCGATGAATTGATCGGTGATGAAACGGATTATCAAAACGTCGTCGATGCCCTTGTTGACGATGAGCTCGGCGGTGACGACGCGACCGAGACGATCAACAACCATCTCGCCGATCTTTACACGAAACTCGGTGTTGAGGTTTTTGATTATCATCTCGCGCTTGATTATGCCTCATTCAACAGCGATTTTGAATTCAACGGCAAAGGCGACAGGCACCTGCTGGCGAAGGTTGACGGTTACATCCCCTTAGACAGTGATGATGTTGCCTCAGAACCTTTCGAAGTCACCCCGGATCGATATCTCGAATACACGCTGGATAAGAATGCCGCACTTTATGTCATCAATGCCTCCAGGGCGAAAGAGATCATCCATTCCGTCTATTACGAACAAATGTTCGGAACACAAACCGACATCACGAAAAACAATTCCGACATGATGGATGAAATCCAAGAGCAGGTCAATCAATCGGTTCAGTACTACAATTATCTCAAACAGGTTTACAGCCAATATGGCATCACATATCCGTACGATAATTTCATTGATTACGCCTATGCGCAATACGGCACATTCGATGATGAA
>JAGYMP010000308.1 GCA_018400565.1 Bacilli bacterium
CCACGACAACAACCGAAGCCACGACAACAACCGAAACGACGACCGAGACAACAACCGAAGATACGGCCACGATTTATTTTGAGGAAAATGGTGGGAGCGAGGTTGCTCCGATCACACAAAGCGTCGGAACGTATGTTCAACAACCTGGCGACCCCGTCCTTGACGGCCATGTTTTTGACGGATGGTTTCTTGATGCCGGCTTGACCAGTATGTATTCTTTTTCTGACATGCCTGAACTAGACATCACGCTTTATGCAAAATGGGTTCTTGTTGTAACGGTGACGGATCAATTGAGGGATGCGTTGGATGCATTTGATTTTGTCTGCGGGACGACTGTCTGTGAATATGAATATACATCGGGTTTCACCTATGTCGTTGACCTTGCGCAAAACACCTTCACATATGATAAAACCCAAGAATACCAAGACGGCAGTTATTACCGAACAGAGATTGAAACCATCGTCATTGATACGAATTGGGATGTTTCTGTGGTTTATTCAGAGGAAGAAGACTACGGAATATATTATTACACAAACATGACGATTTCCGGCAATGCACTTAGTGCTTCTTATTCAGTGGATTCTTTTTCTTCCAATCACCGTTCAGAATCGGGCGCGAAAGATGACTTGGTGCAAAATGCCAGTATGTTCATTGCGTTCGTCGAAGCGATTTTAAATGGAGCCGGCATCACGATGGATGATCTGAAATAATAATCAAACAGGGAATGGTTGATATTTCCTTATGGAACAACAAGATTTTCGGGGTTTATTTTCTGTGAGGATTGTGGTTTAATGAGTACTGTAGGGCCGGTCATCCATTTTTTTGATGTCAACCTTAAATATTTTCGTTTCTTTCGTTGTTGATATCCCCAGAACCTTGAGACATCTTCTCAGTTATTCAAATATTACCGTTATCACCGGGATGGCCCCCCTGCTCTTATTGAAATGATATTTCGTTGCATGTCTGCTCACATTTCACATTTTTTGGTTAAGGTCATAAAATTTTTTGTGATTTGCATTGGATTGAAAACAAATAGACAAAGGTGATCCACATGATTGATGTCAAAGATTTGACGATGACATACCCTTCGGGAAAAGGAATCTTCGATGTCTCCTTTTTTGTTGAGGAAGGCGAGGTTTTTGGCTATCTCGGTCCCAACGGGGCGGGGAAAACCACGACCATCCGCAATATTTTGGGTTTTGCGCGACCCGATGAAGGCCGTGTGTTGATTGATGATTTGAATGTGAGGAATCATGCGGCACAACTGCAAAATAACATTGGCTACATTCCCGGTGAGATGGCATTTTTTGACGGTTTCAACGGGACTGATTTTTTGGATTTTCTTATGAACATGCGAAATATCACAGATCGTGCATTGCGAAAACGATTGTGTGAGCGATTTGATTTTGACGAACGCGTCCCCATCAAAAAGATGTCAAAGGGCATGAAACAGAAACTTGGCATCGTGGCCGCTTTCATGCATGACCCGGAGATTTTGATTTTGGATGAACCGACAGCCGGATTGGATCCTTTGATGCAAAATGAGTTTTTGAATGTAATCGATGAAGAAAAAAAACGCGGAAAAACGATTTTGATGTCTTCACACATCTTCGAAGAGGTCGAACGCGTCTGCGACCGCGCAGGCATCATCAAAGAAGGCCGGATGATCACTGTCGAGGATTTTTCAAAAAACAACAAAAAGGTCGACGATCTCTTTGAGGTCACCTTGCGCTCGCCAGATGAAAAAATCGAGGATGAATCTTTTTTTATTGAAAAAAAAGATGCATCGAGGTATCTTGTTTCGGTGAAGGATGATTACCAAACGTTTCTGGGACGCTTGGCAGACTATGATGTCACCGCCCTTGAATCAAAACGGCAGACGATCGAGGATATCTTCATGAAGTATTACCAA
>JAGYMP010000309.1 GCA_018400565.1 Bacilli bacterium
AAAAAGCATCTTATTGGTCGTTTTGTTGCATGCATCGATCAATGCGAGCGCGACCATCGGTTTACGGTTCGTGTTCCGGCATGATGTCCTCACCTATGGGATGATCGTTCTGTTCACCATCATCGGATGTTCGTTGCTTATGATCCACGAAAAAAACCAAAAAAGAGAAGAACCGGCTGATGGCGCCGCATAGAAATAATTCTAAGAAAATGATATGATGCTCATTGAAACATCGTCAATATCAGACAATATGCAGATGATGAACGAACGGGAATGATCAATCGGAAAGCATCATCCCTGTGTTTTGAATGGATGTTTATGAATTTTAAGTCATTTGATGATAATCCCGGATGAATCCATGATATGATGAAGATAGGAGTTATGAATGGCACATAAATCCAATGACGTGAGGAAAGGAGACCCAAAATGCTGAACGCATTGTTTCTTCTTATTGTCGCAGTGTCGATCCTGTTTATTTTATTTTTTGCTTTCATGACCAAAAACAAACTTGCCCGGGTCGTATCGTATACCATCTTGGCTTCGATCGCCATAAGCATGGCGTTGAACGGAATGGCCGGGATCATCGCCGATGTCGATTTTTTGTCCTTCTTGGTCCGTTTCTTTCAGTTCGTGAGTGATATCATCGTTTATGTCGAACTCGGTCTGATTGTGTTTTTGCTTTTTTTCTCAAAACACAAAAGCAAAATCATGTTGCTGAAAGTCGCGATCATCGTGTATGTGATATTCACTTTGGTGATTGAACTCAATATTTTTTAGGCAACGATTTGATTCGCAAAAAATCATCTTATGTTTGGCGGGCGGAGATCCTGGGACCAAACAAAACAAACCAAGGAATCGTCAAACGCATTTGATGGTTCCTTTTTTGTTTGAGAAGGCATCCTGTGATTGATGCAAACACATATTGGAAAAAAACAGGAAAACCTTAACCGTTGAAGATGCAATTGGCCATACATGGATGATTGTCTCTTACGTGTCACAATCCAAGGGAAAGGGATGTTACCATCATACAGACTCCGCGATTCATTATGATGCCCATTGATGACACGGAGAGGCTCCATTTCTTATAATGTATGGTCCTTTATGGTATAATGGGCTTGCAAACATAACATGACGCGCCTGATAAGAGGCGCGTTCATCGATGGATAACCATTTGCGTTAACGGATGTATACAAATGAAAAGGGGGATAAGGATGGAAACCAAGGTTTTTTTGCGGGAAGAAAAAAAAACGGTCGATGTCGATATCACCGATGAAAAGAAACCGGTAATTAAGGATTTCATCAAAGAAAGATGGCAAAGGGTGATTAATTTGGTCGCGGAGATCTTGGATGTGCCCGCCGGTTTAATCATGAAAATCTCCAAAACGCATATGGGGGTTTTCCTGAAAAGCCAAAATGAAGATAATCCTTATCTGGAAAACGGCAAAGATCACTTATCGCACGGTTTATATTGTGAAACGGTGATCGGAAAAGACCGGCCTTTGCACATTGACAATGCACTTAAAAAAGATGATTGGTCAGACAATCCGGATGTGAAAATAAATATGATCTCATATTACGGCCTTCCTTTAAAATGGAGTGACGGAACTGTTTTCGGCACGATCTGCGCACTGGACAATCAAACCAACAGTTATCAAAAGAAATACAGGGAGCTTCTTGATTCCTTCAAGGAAATGATTGAGCAGGACTTGATGATCCTTGAGGAAAAACAGCTCCTGGAAATGCAAAGCGGCAAAGA
>JAGYMP010000310.1 GCA_018400565.1 Bacilli bacterium
CTTCAGGAATCAAAGAATGATGTGAAAAACACATTCTCAGGTGAAAAATCGGATTTGTTCAAAAACCAAAAGCAACGAGGCCCTGAACTTTTCTTGGCACGTGCCACGGCCGTATTGTCTTTTGTGTTTGTGGCAGTCACGATTTTGGCTTTGATTCTGTGAAGAACACATTGATTGTGTTCTTTTTTTTCGCAAGGAAAGGAACGATTGCATGAAACAAGACATCTTGAACCGTCTGCGCCAGGCGCGCAAAAAAATGGATGCTGCCATTTTGGGCAAGAAGTTGAACTTAAAATCAAATGACGATTACAAACGTCTCCATGACACGATTGAAACACTGATTGAGGATAAAGTGGTTTTCCGCGACAGAAACGGGTATCTGTATGCACGCGAGCATCCCGATGTGAAAGTCGGCACGCTCGATCTCAAGAGTCAGGGCTACGGGTTTTTGATGACGGAAGATGAGCATGCTGACATCTATATCCATAGAAGCAACACATTGAACGCCCTTGACGGGGACACATGTGCCGCCCTGATCACCGAAAGAAGACGGGGCGACCGCTATGAAGGTGAGCTGATCACCATTCTGGAAAGAAATTACGATACGGTCATCGGCGAATATTTCCAAGGTGCGATTTTCATCAAAAACCAACCCGATGACGTCGTGTTCTATGTCCCCCCCAAAAAGCGAAGCGGTTTGACCGATCACACGCTTGTCAAAGCGAGGGTTGTCAAATACGGCAAAAACAAACGGCTCGAATGTGAGATTTTGGAAGTCCTCGGGCACATGGACGATCCGGGCATTGAAATCATCGAGGTCGTCAAGCGTCATAACCTCGACATCGACTTTCCCGAAGACGTCAAAAAATCACTTGATGACATACCCAAAGTCGTCAAAAAAGACGAAACCGAGGAACGCACCGACCTCAGGGACAAATTCATCTTTACCATTGACGGTGCGGACACAAAAGATATCGATGATGCGATCTCAATCGAAAAAACCGATGACGGCCGATTTCTTCTCGGCGTCCACATCGCGGACGTGAGTCATTATGTCACCGAGGATTCCGAACTGGACAAAGAGGCTTACGAACGGGGGACGAGTGTGTATCTGGCCGACCGGGTCATCCCGATGCTGCCGAGGAAATTATCGAACGGCATCTGCTCACTCAATCCGCAGGTGGACCGGCTCGCAATCTCCTGTTTGATGAAAATCGATGAAAAAGGCACCGTCCACGAGTATGACATTTTTCCGTCCGTCATCCGCAGTTATGCCCAGATGACCTATGATATATGCAATGACGTTTTGGGCGGGGATGAGAAAGCGCTGGAGGAATACAAGGAATTTAAGCAACCCCTGGAAATGATGCATGAACTCAGTAAAATATTGCACGGGATCCGTACCAAAATCGGGTCGATCAACTTTGAGACCATCGAACCGAAAATCGTTTTTGACGATTCCGGCAATGTCACGGATTTGAAAATAAAAGACCGCGGCGAATCGGAGAAGATCATCGAGGAATTCATGCTCGTGGCCAACCAGGTCATCGCGACCCATTTCTCACACAAAAAATTCCCGTTTATCTACCGTGTGCACGAGAAGCCGGACGAAGAACGCATCGAAAGACTGTATCAGTTTTTGAAACACCTCGGGGTCGTCGATGACGTCAAGGAAGAGGTCTCACCCAAGACTCTGCAGCGTCTGCTTGACAAAGTCGAAGGCACGACCTATGAAAAAGTCATCAACACGCTGATGATCCGTTCGATGGCGAAAGCCCGTTATGCACCTGAGAATCTCGGGCACTACGGACTCGCTTTCCGCAATTACACGCACTTCACATCACCGATCAGACGTTATCCCGATTTGCTCGTGCATCGGATGATCCGTTCGTATCTCTTCAACAAGCGCACGGACATGAAAATCAGAAACCACTACAAAGAACGCCTTCCGGATTACGCGAAACAAGCCTCACAAACCGAACGGACGGCGATGGTTTGCGAGCGCGAGGTGATGGACATGAAAAAGGCCGAATACATGGAAGACCATGTCGGCGAGACATTCACCGGCGTCATCGCTTCCGTGCTCAAATTCGGGATGTTCGTCGAACTGCCGAACACGGTTGAGGGATTGGTCCACATATCGACTTTCCCCGAAGCCATGGAATATGACGAGAAAAACCTCACGTTGCTCGGTATCGCCTCAAGAAAAGAATATACCGTCGGCGATGAAGTGAGGGTCAAATGTGTCAAAGCCAACAAATTAAAAGGCAGGATCGATTTCGAGCTTGTCCGTGAGGAAGACGACTGAGGAGTGAATAAGGATGAAATTGATCGCACAGAACAAAAAAGTTTCCCACGATTATTTCATCCTCGACACCTTTGAAGTCGGGATTGTGTTAAAAGGCACGGAAATAAAAAGCATCCGTCAGGGCAAGGTATCGATTAAAGATGCATATGCACGTGTCTCGGAGGGTGAGTTGTTCTTGGTCAACATGCATGTCTCCAAATACAAACAGGGAAATATCTTCAACCATGATGAGACCAGGGAACGCAAACTTTTGATGGGGAAAAGGAACATCATCCGTCTCGGCACGAAAATCAAAACCGAAGGACTTACACTCATCCCCACAAAAATTTACTTAAAAGAAGGCCTTTGTAAATTGGAACTCGCACTTTGTAAGGGCAAAAAGCTTTATGACAAACGTGAAACGAAGAAAAGGGAGGATATGGAACGCAGGGTGGAAAAGACCCTGAAGGATTATTCTCATTAATTCGGGGCTGTTCTGGATTCGACAGGATGGCACGGGTTCGGTAAGCATGCCATCGGCAGATGTAAAACTGCTCGGTTAAACATAACCGGAAACCAAAATTACGCTTACGCTGCCTAAGAAGAGGTAGCGGATCCGGTCTTTCCAGCCTGCGGGTCTGACTCGGATTTCAGTAAGCAGGATAGCCTTGCGGTCTGCCGTCTTAAGACCGCCCGGTGAAATGAATAAGACTAGTTGTCGGAACGCTCGTCGGGTGACGAGCCGGCAACGAAAAAAATCACCCGACTAAGCATGTAGAAAGCCGAATAACCAACCATTCTGGACAGGGGTTCGACTCCCCTCAGCTCCACCAA
>JAGYMP010000311.1 GCA_018400565.1 Bacilli bacterium
CGGTCATTGACATATTCCATGGGTATCTTCCTTTCAAAACGTGTGTGCATATAAAGAAAAAAGCGCCCATAAAGATGACGAAACCGTCAGCTTCTGCGGGCGCTCATTGAACAACAATCAATTGAACGGTGCGTATTCGCCTGATTCGATCGACTCAAGCAGTTCAACAACGGATGCTGAACCGATCACGACTTCTTCAAACTCACCGTCCGTGACAACGACGACCATCGGCGTGCCGGGGTTGTTCTCATTGATGTCAAGTTTAAACTGTTCGAGATAGGTTTCCGAATCTTCCATGTTGGTCGTATTCGCGATCAACATTTTTGTGCCGTCTTCGTTGATTTTCTCACCGATTTTCAACACCTCGGTTTTAATCTCGTTGCAGTTAGAACAATCATCCGAATAAAAATAGACGATGTAATCATCACCGACAGGGACTTCTTCATTTTCATAACCGATCACGTTCTCGTATTTCGTGACAGCCGTGAAGTCATCATAAGACCCCGAATACGTCGCCAGATCGTAAATGAATGCGACGACAACGAGCAAAACAACCGTGATGACCATCCCGACGATGATGTTCAATAATGTTTGTTCAGGAGTACGTTTTTTATATCCTTTTTTGTATTTAGCCATACTTTCACCTCAGCACCTATCATTTTACCGAATTGCCGGCAAATAATCAAGTATTATTTTGTTGGGTTTCATTTGCGCTCGACAACACAAAAAGCCACGGCAATCTCTTTTTCATGAGAAATGCTGATGTGTACGGTTTTATCATCGTAACGCGGACACTTAAGATACGGTTTTCCCGATTCATCATTGAGCACGACAATCTCGGGCATCATCTTGACGCCGGAAAGCCCGAGTGCTTTGATCAACGCTTCTTTCAGACAAAAACGACCGGCAAGAAATTCCCTTTTACGCCTTTTTGAAGAAAACGATGCATACATATTATATTCCTCATCTGACAATATTTTATCAACCAGTGCCATGTCGATGCGCCTGACATCGACAACATCCGTTCCGATGCCTTCAATCATGGCGTCTTACCTTGTCTGCGATTTC
>JAGYMP010000312.1 GCA_018400565.1 Bacilli bacterium
CATTGATGCTTACACGCGCTATTGTAGATACGCGGACGGATACGGCAAAAATGAAATAACCATCCTTTGGGGATCGATGTACGGCATGACCGAAAAAGCGGTCCGGCATGTGCAAGCGATGCTGGAAAAAGAAGAGATCACGGTAAATGTGATCGAAATGCCTTCAGAAACGGACAGTGACATGATTGCGAGCGTTTTCCGGTCCGCAGGCATCATCATCGCGACCCCCACCTATGAATATAGAATGTTTCCCCCGATTGCCCACGCCATTGATGAGATCGGCCGAAAAAGGATCACCGGAAAACATGCTTTTCGCTTCGGTTCTTACGGTTGGTCCGGAGGCGCCGAGAAAGAACTCAAAAAAATCTCCGAAGATTACAGAATGAACTGGGCATTCATCCATTCCGTCGAATTTAAAGGAGCCCCCAAAAAAGATGATTTGGAAAAAGTCGAAGACGGTGTGCAAAAGCTCATTAAGAATATAGAAGAAAGAGTTCTTTAAACCAAACAGCAAGAAGATAACATTAACCCGGAGTCTTAGGTGGAAGCACCTTGGATCCCGGGTTTTTTAATTGGTTGATAAGGTTTTCCGATATTATTCTTGACGAATGCCGGATGATATCGTATACTATCAGCAGATAACTATATGCAATATGCATATAGTGGCCGGGAGAGGATTAAAAATGAATGAACAAGGATTTGTCCCATGTCATCATAGCAAGCATAAAACGGGCCGGTATCTGGAAGTTTCCCTATTGATATTGTTGTATCACACATCCGGATATGGGTATAAACTCAAAGATGGATTGAGAAGGTTTGGTTTTCAGAGCGATGATCTCAATCTCGGCTCATTGTATAAAGGGTTGCGAAAGATGGAAAAAAAGGGATCGGTCTCATCGCACTGGCAGAAGGGGAAAAAAGGCCCGAAACGGAGAATTTATGAAATCACACAGGAAGGCAAGGAAGAACTTGATGAATGGATGACGTTTTTAAAGGGCAGAAAAAGAAAAATCGAAAGATTGATTGACCAATATGAAAAAACCGTCGGTGAAGACCGCGTCGATCATGAACAGGATACGAACCGACAGACATAGAAAACAATCAGGGGAAAGGATACAAGGCATATGACAACGTATATCATTATTTATGGATTGGTGGGGGCAGCGTTGACTGCATCTGTCATCAAAAGCAAAGAAAAAACGAAAAAAGCATTCAAAATCGCCTTCAAAGCGTTTATGAAATCGCTTCCGAGTCTTTTGGCGATCCTCGGCATTGTCGGATTGATTCTTGGTGTCTTACCGCCGGAGACAATTGAAAGCATGGTCGGTGCCGAGGCGGGATTCACGGCAACGATCGTCGCGGCTATCCTGGGTGCGGTAACGCTCATTCCTTCTTTGATCGCATTTCCGCTCGCCGGATCGCTTTTACGATCCGGCGCGACGGTGATGACGATTTCCGCCTTCGTGACGACACTTGTCATGGTCGGTTTCGTCACCGCGCCGATGGAAATTAAGATTTTGGGAAAGAAGTTCACGGTGCTCAGAAACGTTCTCGGGTTCATTGCGGCATTGGTCATTGCCTTCGTGATGGGAATGATTTTATGAAGAAAACCATGAAACGGTGGGTTTTTCCGATCATCATTGTCCTTATATTTGCCTCACTGGCACTGTTTTCGGCCAATACGGCCGAACGCTCACTCAACGTGACGTTTGATTATCTCAAAGAAATGGCCATCATTATGCCCCCGGTGTTTTTGTTGATGGGATTGATTGAGGTTTGGGTTCCGAAAAACAAAATCGAAAAATGGCTGGGACGCGGCTCCCGTATCAAAGGCGGTATTCTCTCGGTTGCGCTGGGAACGCTTCCCGCCGGCCCACTTTATGTGGCTTTTCCGATTGCGGCGTCTCTGCTCAAAAAAGGGGCGTCCGTCACGAACATGGTCTTGTTTCTGGGGGCATGGGCGGCTCTCAAGATCCCGCAGATCATGGTTGAGGTCGAGTTTCTCGGCGTCGCTTTCGCAGGACTTAGGTTTGTGTTGACTTTGACGGCATTGATCATCATCGGGCTGTTGATGGAATTGATATTGAAACGGCAGACCGATCAGGATTGGTTGCCTAAAACTGAAAACGAAAACCAATGACAAATCAGAATAAAATAACCCCGGCAACAAGAGCCTGTACAGGTTCTTTGCCGGGGTTTTTCATCGATAGTACATATCAGCCGGTATTCTTGGCTGCGATTTGTCTTCTGGTGATGGTGGCGATGATGAAGATAAGAATCATCGTGGCACCGACTAAGATAAACAACAATTCCAGACTGTGATCGGCGATCAAACCGATGATGGGTGCGAAGATGATCAATAACAACGAGGAGATCTGTGACTGGATGCTTAAGACGCTCGCCCGTTTCCCTTCATCGGTGACGTTCCCGATTTCCTGGACCATGACCGGTCTTCGGATGTTCAATGTGATGTAC
>JAGYMP010000313.1 GCA_018400565.1 Bacilli bacterium
GCCGTTTGTGGCGATTTTTGTCAATCCGTTTTGGAACATGATCGTCAAGGATATGCGGACGAGCCGGATCGTTCTTCAGATCATGACATTTTTGGAAGGCATGTTGGTGATTCTTCTGACGAACGTGTCCGGGTTTGGTTTATATGCGCTCATCATCGTGATGATCGCCGTTCTGTGTTCACCGTTCATCTCCCTTCAGGACGGGTTCACGGCGACATTCGCCAATAACTCCAAAGTCGAGTACTCATCGATTCGCATCTTCGCTTCCGTTGCATATGTGGTCGCCCTGGTGTTCTCGGGTGTGCTGCTTACGGTTTGGGGTTTTGACATCTTGTTTGTGATTGCGGGGATCATGTTCGTGTTCACTTTTTTGATTGCGCTGTGGATCCGTCCGATAGAGAAACGGCCTGCGGCGAAATTGAAAAAAAGCCGCGATTTCAAGGCTTTGTTCAAAAACATTGATTTTTATAAGTTTTTGGTGTTTTACACACTCGTGGTCGGGGCGGTTCGCGTCGGTGATACGTTTTTTGGTGTGTTTTTGGTCAAACAGATGCGGGCTGCCGATGAAACATACGGTTTCGTTTATGCCGCATTCGTCTTGGTCGAGGTCTTGACGATTTTGTATTTGATCAAACGCCGGGATATCATCAAAGAACGCGTGATGATGATTGCGGCGGTCGGATTGTTTGTCATCCGTTTCATGGTATACGCACTCAACCCGCCTTTGTGGGCTGTGATCGCCGTCACGATGTTCCGTGGTTTTTCCTGGGGTGTGATCTTGCATTTCAGTGTTCGTTACATGATCAAAATCGTCAAGATCGAAAATGTGACGCCCGCTTTGATGATTGCGACGATGTCGTATTCCTTCTTTGTCGGTGTCGGAACACTCATCTTTGGCGGATTTATCGAAGCGAACGGATATTTCATGTTTTATTTCGTGCAAGCGATGATCGTCACGGGCGGTTTTTTGTTCTTTGTGTTTTTCCCGCCGTTCGGACGGTATAAACGGAAAAATGGAACATACGATCATTTAAAGGCCTAAAGGCGTATTAGGCGTGTCGGCGACCTTCATTTGTGATATAATACAGATGTCGGGGGTGAAGAAGATGGACCTTGGGAACATTCTGGTCGGCGTGACATTGACGATTGCCGTTTTGTCTTTGTTGGTCGTTTATGTGCTTTTTTACATGCGAAAACACCGCGGTGTTTTCGGTATTGCGTTGTTGTTTGGTTCGGAGTTCATCTACGCTCTTTCTTATGCGCTGATGCTTTCCGCTGACACGCTTGAAGCGAAAATGCTGTTTGTCCATCTTGAATACACGGTCATTCCGTTCATCGCCGTGACGCTTCTGTATGTGGCGAGAAAAATCATCCATCGCGAACAAGATGACCGCATCATTTATTATCTGCCGTTTCTCATTGTTCCCATATTGACTTTCGTTGTCGTCCAATTCACATATTACACACCGATCGATTGGTATTACAGAAGCTATGACCTCGATTATGTCTCATCATTCGGCCTTTATGTTTTGGTTGCGGAAAAAGGCTGGCTATATTATGTCAACACGTTCCATAACGTGGGGTTAATCGCATATACCGCCTTCTTGTTTTTCAAAACGGCGCTTCGTTCCTCGGGCGTCAGACGAAAACAAAATATCGCACTGGGTTCCTTTTCCGTGCTCGGTTTGATTGTGGCGGGGATGATTTTACTCGGGGAAACGACTTTCCCGATCGACATCACACTTTATCTGACCGCCATGCTCGGTGTCTTATTCCTGGTGGCCCTGTTTCATTATGAGATTTTCTTTCTTGTGCCGCGGGCGTACCGCGTCACTTACCGGGAGTCATCGGATCCCATTTTGGTGCTTGATGACCAACTGCGGATCATCGAATGGAACAAAGCGGCGGAAAACAGTCCGTTGTTTGACAACGGTCAACTGACGAAATATGTGTCGATTGAGGATACATTTGACTTTGACGGTCTCACTGAGGCTATCCAACACGGAACAAAGGACACATTCCGCTATCATGAACGCCACTTCGTTTTGGAACCCTTTTTTATCTCCAATCGTTCACATTGGTTCAGCGGATATGTGGTCAAAATCGATGACATGACGTCATACATAAAGAGAATCGAGCGTCTCGATTACGAGGCGAGTCACGACACATTGACAAAAGCGCTGAACAGGCGCGCACTGTTCAAACGGGTCAAGCAGATTTTTTCCAACCCCGATTACAAAGGAAAACCTTATGCCCTCATGATGCTTGACATCGATGATTTCAAACGCATCAACGACAAACACGGACACATCGTCGGCGACATGTTGCTGGAGGATTTCACATATTTCATCAAATCCAACCTTCCCGATGACAGCATCGTCTCACGATACGGCGGCGAGGAGTTCGTGGTG
>JAGYMP010000314.1 GCA_018400565.1 Bacilli bacterium
CTTTTTGGATGATGAAAGCATGATCACACGCTATGAAAACCATCTTCGTGACGAGCGCAATTACTCTGAACATACCATCACGGCCTATGTGGGCGACCTTCACACATTGCAGGATTTTTTGCATCGGGAGGAATTGGGCGATTTGTATCATCTGTCGGACCGTGTGGCGAAGTTTTACGTGAGCGATCTGCATTCGAACTACAGCCCGCGTTCCATCCGCAGAAAAATTTCCAGCGTCAAGAGTTTTTATGATTATTTTTTCTCCGAAGACGTAATCAAAAAGAATCCGTTCATGAACGCCGATTTGCCCAAGAATGTAAAAAAATTGCCGAAATTCGTCTATGAAGAGGAGATGCGGGATTTTTTGCAGGGCATCGACACACAAAAGCCGATCGGGAAACGCAACCTCGCAATGTTTGAACTTCTTTACGGATCCGGTCTCAGGGTCGCCGAGCTCGTGAATCTTGACATCAGCGATCTCGATCTCGCGGAAAAGACCGTCCGGGTTACCGGCAAAGGCGATAAGCAACGCATCGTCCCCATGCATGATCTGACCAAAAAACATCTGCGGGAATATATCGCACTGGCCCGGCCGACATTCGCGGCACGGGATCCCGAAAGCCAAAGCGACCGGTTGTTTCTTAATTTCCGGGGCGGAGATTTAACGACCCGGGGTGTGAGAACCATATTGAAAAAGGAATTGGACACCCAGGCATCGACACTCAACCTATCACCGCATGCTTTCCGGCATTCCTTCGCAACGCATCTTCTGAACCACGGTGTGGACCTCAGAACGGTCCAGGAGCTGTTGGGGCATCAGTCGTTGTCGACAACACAGATATACACGAAGGTCTCCAAAGAACGGCTGAGGGAAATCTATGCGAAAGCGCATCCCCGGGCAAAAAAATCGGATGACTGAATCGGGAGCATAATGAACACATAAAAAAAGGACTGCACGAGACAGTCCTTTTTATGTTCAATCATGCAAGATGGCTACGACGGGAATCAGCAGGAAGAACAACCAACTCCAATAATATCCGTTGAACAATTCGCCTGCGAGAATAAACAATATAATCGACACAAACGGCATGAAGGCCACAAGCGGAATCGTTTCTTTGAAGTGACGTTTGCTGATGATCATGACATAGACCGGGAACAACAGGAAAATGATCCACAAAGGATGCCATATGCCATAAAGCGAACCGAACACACCGTAGATGACGGCGAGCGCAAACAAAACCAGCACGGAAATCCGCTCGAGCCTTTGGTTACGGACGCCGTTAATCGTGAATGTGAAGACATCGCCGTCGTAGGCCGGGAAAATCAACAACAGCAGAATCATCCAGTTGAATTGAAACGGGAAGAAATAATAGGACAACAGATAAATCACCGGGATGATGATAAACAAAGCACCGTTCAAAAGGGAACGTTCATTATCCCCCGCAAAGATCGAAGAGGCCGGGATAAGAAGGAAAACGGTCCATGTCGGATGCCACACATCGGTGATCAAACCGATGGATAAGAAGATAAGTAAGCTGATAAACGGGATCATACTGATGACATACGTTTTGACTTTATGATGTTTGACCGAGAAGATACCCGTGATCGGTATCAACAAAAAGACAAGCCAGCCCGGATGCCATAAATCAAAGCCGAATCCGAGAACAAAGAAGATGATGGCTGACAAAAAAGGGCTCAATGCGACGATCTTGTTGTCTTTGGCGTGTTTAAACGCTTCGGTTGTTCTGAGGTTTTTGGCGATTTCTTTCGGGGAACCCAAAAGATCTTCCAGGGGCTCATCCGTCATCTCCTCGTTGGCCTCATCGATCATCATGTCGTATTCCTCGATGATGTCATCGATGGCATCATCATCAAAGCTGTAATTTTTCAGGTGTTCTTCCAATTCATTCAGATATTCTTTTTTGTTCATCTTTTATCCTCCTCTAAGATGGCATTGACCGAATCCGTGAATGACCGCCATGCTTCAATCAATGTTGTCAGTCTTGTTTTTCCTTCGTCGCTCAGGGAATAATATTTCCTCGGTGCGCCGATGGCGTTGTTGCCTTTTTCACAATTCAAATATCCGTCGTTGTTCAACCGCCTCAAGATGGGATAAACCGTGTTCTGGTTGACATCAAGATCTTTGATTTGTTTCAGGATTTCGAATGTTGAGGCTTTTTTCCTGTCGAGCAGCTTCATGACACAAAGCTCCACGATACCTTTTTTCATCTGTGCGTTCATGTCTTCCCTCCTTTTATGGATGTACTATATCACATTAATGTGTCTAACGCAATAACTTTATGTGAAAAACGCAAAAAAGATCCTGGGATTTTTAAAAAAACACCCGTATAAAGGGCGTTTTGAATTTTTTATTGTTCCTTGGAGACAATTTGGTTGTTGATGTCTTTCAAGATTTCCACCGCTTTTTCCATTTCGTTGATGGATAGGTATTCATAGGGTCCGTGGAAGTTGTAGCCCCCCGTGCCCAGGTTGGGACAGGGAAGACCCATGTATGTGAGTCTCGCACCGTCGGTGCCGCCGCGGATCGGCTCCGTCACGGGGTGGATGTTTTGGTTTTTGATGGCATTCATCGCGATGTTGATGATGGTTTCATTGTCTTCGAGTTTTTCACGCATATTATAATAGGAATCCTCGATTTCCAGATAACAGGTGTCTTTCCCGTATTTTTTGTTCAGGAATGCGCTGGCATTCAGAAAATCTTCTTTCTGCTTCGCGAATGTTTTTTTGTCATGGTTGCGGATGATGTATTTCATGACCGTCTTCTCGCAGTTGCCCGCCATGTTGTGGAGATGGTTGAAGCCTTCGTATTTTTCCGTGATTTCCGGACGCATGTGGGTCGGAAGCAGTTTGTCGAATTCCATGGCGACCATCAGCGAGTTCAGCATTTTGTGTTTGGCGCTGCCGGGATGCACGCTCTTGCCGTTGATGACGACGGTTGCGCCCGCCGCATTGAAATTTTCATAAGCAAGTTCGCCGACATACGAACCATCAAGCGTGTAAGCGAAATCGGCACCGATGTTTTCGATGTCAATGTATTTGGTGCCGTTACCGACTTCTTCGTCAGGTGTGAAGACGACCGTGATGTCACCGTGTGAAACATCGGGATGGTGGTGTAAATACTCAACAAAGGTCATGATTTCCGCAACGCCGGCTTTGTCGTCGGCTCCGAGCAATGTCAGTCCGTCCGTCACGATCAAGTCCTCACCGACGTGTTCGTTGAGGTTTTTGAAGGTATCGGGACTCAATGTGATGCCGATTTCTTCATTCAGGATGATGTCTTTGCCGTCATAGTCATAAATGATTCTGGGGGATATATCCTTTCCGGAAGCATCGGGTGAGGTATCCACGTGTGCGATGAAGGCCACCGCGGGGACATCTTGGGTGGTGTTGGCTTTGATCTTGCCGATGACGTATCCGAAATTGTCCATCGTGGCATCCACGCCCAAACCGTCAAGTTCCTGTTTCAGATCTTTCAGCAATGCGATTTGTTTGGCTGTTGAGGGATAGGTTTTTGATTCGGGATCGGACTGGGTGTCATATTTCGCATATCGCAAAAAACGTTCATGGACTTTCATGAGACGACCTCCTTGTCGGTCTTTCTATTAATTATATTATACCGCATGATTACCGCAAGGGTCAATCATGGTTTTGAAACGATGCATGGCAAGAGTCTTTGTGTATGGTATAATTTATAATGACAAATGATTATCTTTTCATGAGGGAAGAAAGGGATTCACATGAAAAAGAACATTTACAACGATTGGTATATGTTGGATAACTCAGCAAAGATCTTTCCGGAAGTTTCCACACGGCGTGAGACCAACACGTTTCGCGTTGAGATCACGATGAAAGAAGTTGTCGATCCGGAGGTTTTGGATGAAGCGGTCTCCCATGTGTTGAAACGGTTCCCGATGTTCAAGGTTCGTTTGAAACCGGGTTTTTTCTGGTCGTATCTTGATTACAACGCCAACCCGTTTCATGCGGAGAAGATGACCCATGAGGTATGCGGTGCGATCGATCCCAAAAACAACAACGGATTCTTGCTGAAGGTCCTTTATTATGACAAAAAGATCGCCGTGGAGATCTTCCATTCCCTCGCAGACGGGGCAGGCGCATTTTCACTGCTTAAATCCATCGTCTATGAATATCTCTCATTGATGGGCTTTTTCGTTCAGTCGGACGGTTTGGTTCTGACAAAAGATTCGCGTCCAATCTTGGAGGAATATGAAGACAGCCACAAAGCGTATTATGACAAACACAACCGCAAACATGTGACTGAGAAAAAAGCGTTTAGAATAAGCGGCACGATGCTTCCCGAAGGGACAACCGGTCTTATCAGCGGTGAATTGTCCACAAAGGAGATACTGGCTTTGGCACGGGAAAAGGGTGCATCGGTAACCGAATATCTGAGCGCCCTCATGCTGAAGGTCATTTATGAGAACAAGATCGCCCACAGGGAACACATGAAAGAAAACAAACGCCCGATCAAGATATTCGTTCCCGTGGACCTGCGCAAGCATTTTCCCAGCCGGACACTCAGGAATTTTTCCAATTTCGTCAAGGTAGGACTACGCATGGATGAAAAACCATACACGTTTGACGATTTGCTTGAAGAAACCGGCAGGCAATTCTCAGAAGGACTCAAAAAAGAGGAATTGATTCGCAAAATGAGCGAGAATGTCTCTTTCGAAAAGAATCCGCTTATGCGGATCTCACCTTACATCCTGAAAAAACCGATCATGAAACTCGGTTATGAACTGGTCGGCATGAAACTCAACACGATGAGTCTTTCAAACATGGGCAGAATATTATTGCCAGATTCCCTCAAACCCCATATCGAAAGTGTCGGCGCAGCCGTTTATTCCGGAAAACACAACACAGTCAACATGGCTGTCGCCTCCTATCTGGACCGATTCAGGATCACATTCACGCGTTCGATCGTCGAGACGGGCATCATCCGTGATTTTTTCCGCCATTTCACCCAAAAAGGCCTCAATGTGACACTTGAAAGCAATTATGTGGAGGAATGGCTATGAAATATTGTCCTCAGTGCAAAGCACATGTGAAAACGGTGCATGATTACTGCCCGATATGTCACCAGGGTTTAAACGGTGAGATGCGGGAAAGCTTTGTCTCCCCTTATCCCGAAAAACAAGAGACACGAAAAACATTGTTGCCGGTGACGAAGAACATCCTGTTTTTTCTTACCCTTTTGGCGATTGTGACTTTGGCCGTGATCAATCTTCTCGCATCGCATGAAACATGGTGGAGTCTGGTCCCGATCGGATCGGTGCTTTATTTTTGGCTTGCCGTCCGCATCGGCGTGTTATCAAGACACAATGTGGCATTCCGTTTGGCCATGCTGACGGTCGTTTTGATTGCCATCGTCAATGTGATCGATATTTTTTACGGCGGAAACAAAGGATGGGCACGCAATTATGTCTCTCCGTTCGTGCTTTTGTCCGCAAACCTCGCCCTTGGTTTTTTGCTTTGGTTCAAAAACACCGACTACAGGGATTATCTTTTATACATGCTGACGATTATCGTGTTTTCTTTGGTCCCCCTCATTCTTTATTTCACCGGGTTGGTTGAGATTCTGTGGCCTGCCGTGGCCGTGTTCGGGGTGGCCGTTTTGATCTTGTTTTTGATCACGCTGTTTTTCCCTGCGGCCATCAAAGAGGAAATCAAGAAACGCCTGCACTTCTGAACGATAAAAAGTTCCGGGACCCCCGGAACTATTTTTGTTCTGTATGGTAAAATCTAGCCAATCAACACGTTTTCCGAAGCGTAGGACACGGTGCTCGCGTGGGGGCGTCCCCAGTTGGTGTTGGTGATGCCGAACAACGTGATCGGACCGAGGCGGCCCACGAACATGAGCAATGCCAACAGAATCTTGCTGGCACTCATGAGGTCGGATGTGATACCCATTGACAAACCGACCGTGCCGAATGCCGAAACAGTCTCAAACAATACCTTCATAAAAGGCATCTCC
>JAGYMP010000315.1 GCA_018400565.1 Bacilli bacterium
TGGAATGCTGGATGAAGGGGCATCTATCCCATGATGCCGACATCGGTGATGAGGTTTCAATCATCACCCTGACCGGCAGAAAAGAAACCGGCACACTCACCAAAGCCAATCCCGCCTATCTTCATACTTACGGGGTGTTTGTTCCTGAAATCCTGGCGATTGATGCCATCGTCAAACAAGCACTGAAGGAGGGATCGCCATATGCATGAGACTTCCTATGAAGCGATCATCAACCAAAAAAACGCCATCATGAAAAATGCCGTCGGCATCGACTATGATGCATACGAATTTAAACACATCGGTTTCGATTACGATCGTCTGATGGATGATTTCAGTTATCCCATCAACGATGTCTTAACCATCCAAAGTGAAACCGGCGTCGGAAAGACACCGCTTAAGGAGCTCAAAAACATCACCAAACTTGCGCGAAACTATGCGCCAAAAGGATATGGTGCGCGCATCTTCATAAAAGACGAGGCGCAAAATGATTCCGGCAGCTTCAAAGCACGACGGGCTTCCGTGTCCTGCCACCAAGCAAAAAAACTCGGATACAAAGGTGTGATCGCCGCCACAAGCGGCAATTACGGCGCTGCCGTCGCATCACAGGCCGCAAAACTCAATCTGGATTGCATCATCGTCCAGGAGTGTTACGATTCAAAGGGCGTGGGGCAACCCGAAATTATTGAAAAAGCAAGGAAATGCGAAGCATACGGCGCCGAAGTCATCCAATTGAGCGTCGGACCCGAATTGTTTTATGTTTTTTTGAAGTTACTCAAAGAAACCGGTTATTTCAATGCTTCGTTATACACCCCGTACGGTATCAACGGCATTGAAACTCTCGGCAGCGAATTAATTGAGAATTCCCTTGCTATGACCGGTAAAACGCCGGCGGCGGTCATTTGCACAAACGCCGGCGGCGGTAATCTCACCGGAACGGCACGGGGAATCCTTAAAACAACTGACAAGCCCATAGACATCATCGGTGCCTCCGTCAACCTGAAGGGATTACACATGGCAAGTGACATCGATTTTAACCGCAAATCCTTCACGACCGGCCACACGGGATTCGGTATTCCCTTTATGACCAACCCCGATCGCAGTGACGTACCGCGTTCGGCGGGGCGTCCCCTCCGCTATATCAACCGTTATGTGACGGTCAATCAAGGTGAGGTCTTTTTTATCACAGAAACCCTGTCCGTGCTGGAAGGAATTGAGCGGGGCCCTGCCGGTAACACATCGCTTGCGGCCGCCTTTTCACTTGCACGGGAATATAAAGAAGATGACATCATCATTGTCCAGGAAACAGAGTACACATCCGCCGGCAAGCATCATCAGGCTCAGTTGGCGTTCGCCAAAAAAAATGGCATAGACATCGTTTTTGGCAATCCCAAAGACGAAGTACCCGGTCAATCCATCGTATTCCCCGAGAATCCCAGCCTGATAAAAGCAAGAGATCTTGACTTGTCGCATATTCGTAGGCGTTATCTGGATCATGCCCTCAAAGGACAATCGTCTCTCACGAAAAAAGACATCAATTTTTTGGCTGAAGAGACAAACCAATCAACGACCACCATCGAAAACCACCTCAAAACCAACCATATCGCAACGGAGGAAGACTGATGAACGACGATAAAAGCCGCATGGATGATTATAAGCAAAGACACACACACCTGAAAAACAAAACCGACGGGGAATTGAAAACATACTTCTGGTCCCTCGCGGAAAAAGCCGTCAATCCTTTGATCCATCTTGCCCGCACACACACTTCGCCCGCAATCGAGCGAAGCGTGTTGCTCAGGATGGGCTTTTCATCCCTTGAGGCAAAAGTCATCGTCGAGAAAACGATCGAACACGGTCTCATCGGAAAAGGTGCGGGCCATGTCGTCTACCGTCTGTCCCAACTGAACGATCTTTCCATCCGCGATGCGGGCAGTCGGCTGATCAATGATGAGGGTTGGAAAACTGTCAAAGAAAGTTTCGGGGTGACATCACGTGGATAAACATAAAAAAATCAACATAGAGGCCATCCTTTCCGATCTTGACCAATACGAACCGAGACGATACGGATGGACATGGCGGAAACCGGCCAAAAACAAGAGCATGCACCATCATACATACACAGATATTGCCGAGCCCTTGAAACACGACATCCCCCTTCCCGCCGCTAAATATTTCGGGAACATCGATCCGCAGCCGATTCAGGTCATCACTTCGGAAATCGCATCGGGACGTTTCGAAGACGACATCCGCCGCATGCGCATGGCCGCATGGCACGGAGCCGATCATCTCATGGTCATCCGGACG
>JAGYMP010000316.1 GCA_018400565.1 Bacilli bacterium
CTCTTGTATTCGGAGATGGTTTCCGCGAAGGGTATGATGCACAGCAACAAAAGGACGTTTGAGATGATTGATGCGCGTAAAGAAGAACGTCCGTTCGCACTTCAGTTGTTCGGAAACGAACCAAGCGAAATGGTGAACGCCACAAAGATGCTCACAGATTATGAAAACATTGATATCATCGACATCAACATGGGTTGTCCCGTCAAAAAGGTTGTCAAAACGGGAGCCGGCTCAAAATTGATGATGCATCCCGAGCAGGCTGTCTCAGTCGTGGATGCGATGAAAAAAAATACCGATCGTCCCGTGACCGTGAAAATCCGGGCGGGATGGGATCACGATCACGTGAACGCCGTGTCCTTTGCGAAGAAAATGGAAGAAGCCGGAGCGGATGCCATCGCGATCCACGGCAGGACACGCTCACAGATGTACGGGGGCAAGGCCGATTGGGATATCATCCGCCGGGTCAAAGAAGCTGTATCAGTTCCCGTCATCGGCAACGGGGATGTGTTTTCCCCCGAAGATTTCATTGCCATGTTAAAACAAACCGGTGTGGACGGCGTCATGATCGGCCGGGGATTATTGGGAAGACCGTGGTTGGTCAAACAGTGTTTGGATCAACTTGAAACGCAAACGTACGATCCTGTGTCCCTGGATGAACGCAAAACGATCATAAAAAAGCACATGCGTTGGTTGGCCGAAGACAAAGGCGAAAAGATCGCAACCCTGGAAATGCGCACCCACGGGGCATGGTACCTGAAGGGGCTTCCGAATGCGTCAAAGGCAAGAGGCGCGGTTTCACGTGTGAAATCACTTGATGGGTTCATGCGAATTATCAATGAGTATTTTTCGTCGCTTGACGGATAAAAAGAAAAGCCCGGATTCAGCTGAATCCGGGCTTTGGTTTATACGATGAACCGTTTGTAACGGCGATACATGACATCATCCAATTCACAATCGATATGGATGCCGTCATTTTCATAGGTTGTTTTTTTGACGACGGCGTGGTCTCTGAGATGATTGTAAATGTCGCCTTCGTCAAAGGGAAGCACCATGCGGACGCGGTGGATTTCGGAAAAGAGGAGCACATCGATCATATGCATCAACTCATCGATGCGGTCTTTGTTCAGGGCACTCATGAAAAGGTGCGGGTTTTTGGTGCCGGTCGGTTTTTGTTTGACTTTATCCATCTTGTTGTAGACGTACAAGACAGGGATGTCTTTGACACCGATTTCCTTTAAAACGTCTTCGGCAATCCTTGTGTGGCGTTCATATTCGGGGTCGGAGACATCGATGACATGGATGATCAGGGATGATTCGGTAATTTCCTCAAGCGTGGATTTAAATGCCTCAATCAGGTGATGGGGAAGCCTTGAGATGAAGCCGACGGTGTCCGTTACCAAAAAATCACGCTTGTCTTTGTGGGTGATTTTTCTGGTCTTTGTTTCCAATGTCGCAAACGGCATGTCTTTTGCACGCATCGTCTCACCTGAAAAAGCATCGGATTTCTCCAACAAGGCATTCATCAATGTTGATTTCCCGGCATTTGTGTAACCGACAAGGCTGACGGTTTTGATCATGCCGGCTTTTCTTCTTTTGCGTTGGCTTCTGCGTGTGATCACAATGTCCTTCAGATCTTTTTTGAGTTTGGCGATGTTGTCCCTGAGGATGCGCCGGTCGAGTTCAAGTTTCTGTTCGCCCGGTCCTTTGGAACCCGTGCCGCTTTTTTGTCTTGAGAAGGATTCACCCAAGCCGATAATCCTTGGCAACATGTAAGAGGACTGGGCCAATTCAACCTGAAGCTTGGCTTCTTTTGTTCTTGCCCGTCTCGCAAAGATGTCTAAGATGAGAATCGTCCGGTCGATGATTGAGATGTCAATGGCTTCCTCAAGATTGTATAACTGCGAGGGACTCAACTCATCATCAAAAATCAGCATATCAGCGCCGTGTGTTTCGATTGCCGTTTTGATGTCATCGATTTTACCTGAACCGATGTAAAAGTTTGCGGTCGGACGCTCGCGTTTTTGTCTGATGATTTCGACGGGTTTAAGATGGCAGGCCCGTGTGAGATTTTTTAGTTCTTCGAGATCATAATCGCTGTGTGTGTATTTGTCAGTGTCGAGCACGATCAAAATAGCTTTTTCCATAGCATCACCTTCTCTATTATAACGCATTCTTTTGATTTTTGCGTAATGTCCTGAAAAACGATGAGGAAAGAATGAAAATATGATATAATTATGTGTAATCGGGACGAAAGGATTTTTGCACATGAAAGCATGGGATTCAATCAAAAAACGTTGGACAAAAATCAAATCATTCCTGTCTGAGGGAAAACACCGTTTTCAGACCTTTATGGATAGCACATATGCCGACCGGAGGAAAACTCTCAAGGTCTTGTTTTGGTTTGTTTTCACGGTTTTGTTTTGTCTGCAGGCCGCCATCATCCTTTTGAATAACAGCTTTTATACGAATTTTTCGGATGATATCCTGCAATATTACACCATCATCACCGATTTCATCAATCAGATCAAAGACGGGACATTGTCTTTATACAATCTGAATAACTATCTGGGGGCATCATATTTTTCGGATTCCTATTACATTCCGCTTGATATCTTTACGTTCACGACATTCGGCCTCAGTTATGTGATGCCGATCGAATTGGCATATTCGGTGACCGAACACATCAAGATATTGGCCGGTGTGATGACGTTTGTGTATTACCTCTCACTCAAAGGTATGAAAAACCGCACGTTGTTTTGGATGGGGCTTGTTTATTTCGTGGCAGGCGGCAGTGTGAGTTTCATGGCATTTCCGGTTTTCCTTTCGTTGATTTTCTATTTGCCGCTGGGATTGCTTGTCATCCATTGGTTCTTTAAGAAAAAGGCTTGGGTCGTGCCGCTTTATGTCGCGGCTGTCGTGTTTTATGATTTTTACATCGCTTATATGGTATTGGCGTTTGTCTCCGTCATGTTTATCGTCGAGTACATGAAATATGAGAAGATGAATCTGTGGGCTTTCTTGAAATCCGGTATGTCTTTTTTGGCGCTTTTGTTGTTGGGTGTGGCGATGTCACTCGTCATCCTTTATCCCTCGGTGCTTTTCATCCTGGAAGATACCTACCGGCCCGAAGGACATTTCAACGGCTGGGATGTCAGTGTCTTCGGTATGACGTTGACGTTGTTTCCGGTGGAGATTTACATCCGCATGCTTGCGAAATTGTTCACCGAACAGCGACCGATCGGTTTTTACGGATTTGCCAATGATTACAGTCTTGAACATGTGTCGCTCTTCATCACGGTCACGGGGCTTGTGTTCATGAATTATGTATATTTCATGAAAGACCGGGTGGCCAATGTTTACAAGGTGTTGATCCCGGTCGGGCTTGTCTTCATGTTCTTTCCGATTTTCTCACAGGTGTTCACGGCCACTTTGGATAAACCATACACACGGTGGATCAATTTCATTCCCCTTGTGATGACATTGATCTTGGCCCATGTTTTTGATGAACACGGATTTGAAAAAACCGATAAGATCAAAACGTTTTTGATCGCATTGGTGTTGTCGGCGCTTAATCTTTACATCATTTTGTATTATCATTTCCGACTTGAAGGAAACGAACATTTCTCATCAAGGGATATGCTGGAATTTGATTATTATCTTTTGATGGCATCATTCGTTTTCTTGCTTTTGATTATCCTCTTTTTGTTCATCAAGAGACACGGGTGGATCAAATACATCTTTTTGGCTGAATGCGTAGTCGCGATGGCATATGTCTACAGCGGGCCGTTTTCCGTGCACGATAAAATTGATACATTTGAGAACATGCGTGACATCGACGGTTTCTTGCGTGAAGCGCTCGGTGATGAGGAAGAATTCTACCGCGTGTATGTCGACATTGACCGGTTTGACGCCGAGGATACGAATTTCAACCGGATGACGTTTTGTCCGACGAACACACGGATTTTCCATTCGTGGACGGATGCGGAGACGTCGCTTTTGACGGAGCTAATCTTCAACCGGACGGAATACCAGACGAAAGAGTCATTGAATCAATTCGGTATTTATCTCAATGTGTTTTTGGGTTACCGCTATGTGATGGTCGATGCCGATTATGATTACGCATTTCCGGACGATTTGTTTACATTGGTGTATGCCGATCATGATTATATGCTTTATGAGATTGACGATGTCACGAGCTTCAATGTGTATGAGACCTATGCATCCCTTGATGCTTATGATGCGTTCACACGGTCGGCCCCGATGTTTCAAAAACAAGCTTATCTCTTCAACCGTGCGATCATCGATGAAGATGAGATCGATGTGACGTTCGACCTTGAAAAGGACGAAACATCGTTGTACGGATCGACGCAAAGCATCGATCCGTACACAAGTATCGATTTGTATCACATTGAAAACAAAACGAGTCCGACGGACGATACCGTGAAGGAATACTATGTCATGGACACTGATGATCTGAACATCGGTTTTGATGTCGGCGCGTTGTACATGCGTTCACGGTGGATCGGTTCATCGCGATACGGTGAGATTTTCATGGAGAATGCCGACGGGGACACACGGATGTGCCAAATCACAGAGGACGAAGCCCATCAGATTAAGTGTGAGTTTTGGGAAGAACCGAGCGCCATCTATTTTGAAGCGGAAAGCATCAAACATCTGACGAAAAAGATCGATGTCCGCATGGAACGCGCCATTGACCGCAAAGCTTACCTTGTTTATGATTTGTCAGGAGAGGGCTTGCCGGTTGATTTTGGTGCACTTTACTTCACATTGACAAACAACCCGGATCTTGAAAGGGTGTTCTTCGTCGATGAAAACGGACGGGAAACCGAAAGTTTCAAGTCGTTTTATTATTTTGACGAAAAACCCGTGAAAGCTTATGTCTTGAAAACGGGCGATATGTATGATTATTCGAATCTGTTTCATATGGATTTCAAATACACTTATGACAATCTGTCCATGTACCGCGACGCTTTGAACACATCATCGTTGATTGAAAATGCACATCTTGAGATTGACGGACGTTTTATCGATTTGCGGTATGAGAGGACCTCAGATACCACCCGCGATCAACTGGTCGTGATCCCGATACCTTATTCTGAGGAATGGCAAAACGAGGACGGGTATGCGACCATGTCCGTGAACGGGGGGTTCTTGGGCGTATTGGTGCCGGAGGATATCCGGCATGCGGACATCCAAATGACGTTTCTGCCCAAAGGGTTAAAAGACGGGCTATTGGGAAGTGCCGTGGCATGGTTTGTTTACGGCGGTATTTTCGGGATTATGTGGATAAAACGCAGGAAGGAACGAAAGGGTGCATAACATGAAAAAATTCGCCATTATCATTCCGTCATACAATGAAGAGGAAAATGTACCTTTGTTTTATGAAGAGGCCATCAAACACCTTGACATCGAGGGGTATGTCTTTGATTTGATCTTTGTCGATGATGGATCGACGGATGAAACGCTTGATGAAATCAAAGCATTGAGAAAACGGGACAGTCGCGTAAAATATATATCCTTTTCCCGAAATTTCGGGAAAGAGGCTGCCATGCACGCGGGGATGGAAGCTTCACGTGACAAAGACGGCGTCATCATCATCGATTGCGATCTCCAACAGCCGCCGTCGTTGATCCCTGAGATGATCAACTATCATGAACAGGGCTATAATATCATCTACACAAAGAGCAGCAGCCGCAAAAACGAACCGAAACTGAGGACATTTTTCGCCAATTGGTTTTACCGGCTTTATAACCTTTACACAGAACGGCCGCTTGATAACGGAGCTAAAGATTTCCAACTTCTGGACCACACCGTGGTGAAGGCGTTTTTGAAAATCAAGGACAGCCACCGGTTTGTCAAAGGAATTTTCTCGTGGGTCGGCTATAAGAAGAAATGCATTGAATTTGATTTTGTGCCTCGCCGCCACGGCAAAAGCAGCTGGAGTTTTTCGTCATTGCTTAAATATGCGTTTGACGGGATGAACCAGTTCTCGACGTTTTTGATGGTCGTACCGTTGATTTTGGCAGTGGTGTCGGTGCTTATGCTCACATCATCCGTGGTGTTGTTTTTCATGGAAATTATTACACTTTCATTCTTCTATCTTGCACTTTTGATCGGTGTCGGCATGGTGTTTTTCACCCTGTTCGCTTACGGCGTTTTCTATCTCTTATACCATATGCGCAAAGAGATCCTGCGTCGTCCGATTTATTTGACGGAGGAAACATCGGAGGATTTGTACATTGAATAATATGTTTCGCTGGATCAAACAGACATTTCTGACAAAAAAATTCATCACGTTCGGCATTATCGGTGTCATCAACACGTTTATCCACATGGCTGTTTATTTTGTGTTTTATCAGAAAATGGCCGCGGGGACGTTTTGGTCGAATACAGTAGCCTTTCTTTCCGCGTCGGCATTTTCTTATTTCGCCAACGCGATTTTCACCTTTAAAGCGGAGAACAGGAGTGCGTTTCAGTTTTCTGCGGTCATGGTCGTCTTTTTCGTCCGGCTTTGGATGAGTAACGGCCTGACAGCCGGATTCGATGTCTTTTTCCGACGTGTCGCCGGCCTTGATTATGAGGCAGTGCCGCTTGCGTCCGTGTTGGCACCGTTTTTCGGTTCAGCGCTGTTGGTTCCGTTTGCCTACTTTGCCCTGGATTATGTGTTTAAGTGGACCGATCGTCATTTGCGCGAAAACCCAAATGCAAGCATTGCCATCTTAACGTTCATGAACCTTTTTTGGCATCTGACGATTTATTATGTGTTTCACATCGTCGCCGGCTTTTCATTGCCGTTTGCGAATGTGATCGCATTTTCGATTGCGGCGTTTCTTTCCTTTTTGCCGATGGCAGTTTATTATTTCATCAACCGCTACCCACATTGGCTGAGGCACGGGCCGGCGATCCTTGCTACGTTCATCAGCCTTTTGTTGGTGTCGACGGGGCTTGTATTGTTTTTTGATTCCGTTGTGTTTGCATCGGTTGGAAGCGATGGGTCATGGCATCGGTTGTTGGCACCGTTTTTAGGCACGTTGGTTTTACTGGCGTGGGTCATCGGTTTATACGGGAAATTGCGTGTACCGGACAAAAAGCAAACAAACGATTGAGTTGTGAACCCGAATTGTGATACAATAAATATAGGATGGGAGGCATGCACATGACCTTTATTTTCATGATTACGTTAACATATCTATTTGCGATTTTTCTTTTGGTGCTGCGCGTCAAAGTGTCGCATCGTTCCATCCGTATGTTCAAAACAATCGGTTTGGCATTTTTTGCATATGACACGTATTTGCTGATAAGCGGGACGTATGATGTGGATGTCATCACGGCGGTATTCGCCTATGTTCCCCTCGTTTATATCATGATTATGCTTTACATCAACGAACTGGCGGGTTGCGTTAAAAAGATCCGTCCCAAACGACGCAAAAAAATTGGCCGGGAACGCATTGACTACGAACTGGCCGATAAGCTGCTCAAAGCCGTTGACTTCTTGTCCAACAAGAAGATCGGAGCGTTGATCACGATTGAAAGGAATATGAGTCTTTCCCAGTATTGTTCAAAAGCTTTTCCTGTGAAGGCACCGGTTTCCAGTGAACTTTTAGGATCCATATTCATGCCGAACAGTCCGCTTCACGACGGGGCGGTCATCATCCGCGACAACCAGATTCTCTGTGCAAAAGCCTATTATCCGTCGACGGAGAGAACCGATCTGCCGATGCACTACGGCACGCGCCACCGGGCCGCGATCGGCATCAGCGAACAATGCGATGCGCTGACGTTGCTTGTGAGCGAAGAAACCGGCAACATCAGTGTGACGATCAACCGGCAAATGGATTACAATGTCTCAAAAGAGACGCTGGATCTTTATTTCGAGAAATATTTACGTGAATCAAACAATTGAAGGTGTTTGATACTTTTAACCTCCCGATGCCCACAAGACCAGGTGGGATGAAGGAGGTTTTTTTTTTGTGTTTGCCACAGTCCGCATATAGTAATTTTTGTGACGCTGTGATATAATTTGATTG
>JAGYMP010000317.1 GCA_018400565.1 Bacilli bacterium
GTCAGCCGGACCATCAGCATGGTCAACAAATATTTTGACGGTTCCGTTCAGGAAACCGACCACGACGATGATGACATCCAAGCCTATGAACGATCACTCCGTGAGACCGCTTCAGAGGTCTTCAAGCATTATCAAAAGAACATGGACACGTTCCACGTCGCGGAGGCACTTAAGGATGTCAACCGTCTTGTTTCACGCACGAACAAATTAATCGATGATACATTCCCGTGGGATTTGGCCAAAGACGAAGCCAAACAAGACGTGTTGCAGTCGGTTTTGTTTCATTTGCTTGAGGGTATCCGACTTACGGCTGTTTTGTATATTCCCGTGTTGATCGAATCCGCCGACAAAGTTTTTGACATGATCGGCGCAAAAGAACAATCAAGGGATTTCTCGGCTTATGTGTTCGGTCATCAGAAAGTCTTCACGGTGACGGAAAAACCTGATCATCTTTTCCCCCGCATCGACGCATCGGAAGCCGTGCCGGAACT
This sequence comes from Bacilli bacterium, assembly GCA_018400565.1. GTDB lineage: Bacteria > Bacillota_I > Bacilli_A > Izemoplasmatales > Hujiaoplasmataceae > M55B122. Next base: position 492 of record JAGYMP010000317.1, read on the forward strand.
TGTCAATGTCATGAGCGGGAAAAAACGTCGCAAAATAACCGTCAAACCGGAAATAGGCATTGATGATTTCGAGAAAATCCAGTTGCTTGTCGGAGAGGTTGAAGATTGTAAGAAACATCCCAATGCCGATAAGTTGTTGGTTTCAACGATTGATACCGGAGACAAATCCCGACAAATCGTATCCGGCATCGCCGAACATTACGAACCCGAGCAAGTCATCGGGAAAAAGGTGTTGGTCGTTGTTAATCTGAAAGCTGTCAAATTGCGCGGTGAAACGAGCGAAGGGATGATTCTTTGCGGTGAGAACGAAGACGGGACACTGGTGATCGTCGAACCCGAAGAACCGCTTGTACCCGGGGATGTTGTGAGATAAAATTCGATTTTTGCCCGAATATGCCGTCGTCCTTGAAAAAAGACGGAAGTGCGTGCATTTATTGATTGACTAATGGATGAGTTTTTGGTATTATAGTTAAGGTACATTTTGTATTTTATCCCACAAGCTCTTTGATTCATTTAAGGAGG
>JAGYMP010000318.1 GCA_018400565.1 Bacilli bacterium
GTCAGCCGGACCATCAGCATGGTCAACAAATATTTTGACGGTTCCGTTCAGAAAACCGAGCACGGCGATGATGATATCCAAGCCTATGAACGATCGCTTCGCGAGACGGCTTCTGATGTTTTCAAGGATTATCAGAAGAACATGGACACGTTCCGTGTCGCCGAAGCCCTCAAGGATGTCAACCGTCTTGTGTCACGCACGAATAAGCTGATCGATGACACATTCCCGTGGGATTTGGCCAAAGATGAAACCAAACAAGATGTGTTGCAGTCGGTTTTGTTTCATTTGTTGGAAGGGATAAGGCTTGCGGCCATCTTGTACATCCCCGTATTGATCGAGTCCGCCGACAAAGTATTTGACATAATCGGTGCGAAGGAACAATCAAGGGATTTTTCGGCTTTTGTGTTCGGCCATCAGAAAGTCTTCACGGTAATGGAAAAACCCGGCCATCTTTTCCCCCGCATCGATGCATCGGAGGCCGTGCCGGAACTCGTCAATGTCATGAGCGGAAAGAAACGGCGCAAAATCCCTGCCAAACCGGAGATAGGCATTGATGATTTCGAGAAAATCCAGCTGCTTGTCGGTGAGGTGGAAGATTGTAAGAAACACCCCAACGCCGATAAGTTATTGGTTTCGACGATTGACACCGGGGATAAATCCCGGCAAATCGTATCCGGCATCGCCGAATATTATGAGCCCGAACAAGTCATCGGGAAAAAGGTGCTGGTCGTTGTTAACCTGAAAGCCGTCAAGTTACGCGGTGAAACGAGCGAAGGCATGATTCTTTGCGGTGAGAACGAAGACGGCACACTGGTGATCGTCGAACCGGATGAACCGCTTGTACCCGGGGATGTCGTGAGATAAAATCCGCTTTTTGTCCGGATATGCCGCCGTTCTTGAAAAAAGACGGAAGCGCGCGCATTTATTGATTGACTAATGGATGAGTTTTTGGTATTATAGTAAAGGTACATTTTGTATTTTATCCCACAAGCTCTTTGATTCATTTAAGGAGG
>JAGYMP010000319.1 GCA_018400565.1 Bacilli bacterium
AAACTGATCACGATTGCGCTGCCGCGTGTGCGTGACTTCAGAGGGGTTAATCCGAAAGGCTTTGACGGCCGCGGCAATTACACCCTGGGAGTCAAGGAACAACTGATCTTCCCCGAGGTTGATTATGATAACGTGGGCAAAGTCCGCGGTATGGACATTGTGATTGTCACATCGGCAGAAACTGACGAAGAAGGCTATGAACTGCTGAAGCAGCTCGGCATGCCTTTCAGAAAGTATTGAAGGAGGCGTACTAATGGCAAAAACATCACTGAAAGTTAAACAAAAACGCGGATCGAAATTTTCCGTGCGTAACTATACGAGATGTGTGCGTTGCGGACGCCCTCATGCTGTATACCGCAAATTCGGTTTGTGCCGCATTTGTTTCCGTGAATTGGCATACAAAGGCCAAATTCCCGGTGTGAAAAAGGCAAGCTGGTAATCACCATGAAGACATTCCATGGAAAGAGGAAGGAGGCATTGTTGATATGGTCTTGACAGATCCGATTTCGGACATGTTAACAAGGATTCGCAATGCAAATCACAGAAAACACGAAACCGTCGATATCCCCGCCTCAAAGATGAAGGCTGAGATTTTGAAGGTTTTGAAGGATGAAGGTTTCATTGTTGATTTTAAACGAAAAAACAGCGACGTCCAGGGGACGTTGCATGTGACCTTGAAATATTTGGAAAACGATGAGCGTGTGGTCAAGGGTTTGAAACGCATTTCAAAGCCCGGACTCCGCGTGTATGCCAGAAACAATGAAATGCCCCGGGTCCTGAACGGTCTCGGTATCGCGGTTGTCTCGACGTCTGAGGGCATCATGACGGACAAAGAGGCAAGAAAGAGAAACATCGGCGGCGAAGTTTTGGCATATGTATGGTAACTCACAAAACGTATAACGGAGGTGCAAGAATATGAGTCGTGTCGGTAAACAATCGATAAACCTCCCCGAGAAGGTCGAAGTGACCGTGGGGAAAGGCAACCTCGTCACGGTTAAGGGTCCCAAAGGGGATTTGAGCCAGGATCTTTGTCCTGAGATGAAAATCAAGGTCGAAGACAACACGGTCACCGTGGACCGGCCATCCGATTCGTTGCGTCACCGTGCCTTACACGGCACGACGAGGGCGCTTCTCAACAACATGGTCGAAGGCGTGACAAAAGGTTATGAAAAGATGCTCGACATCAAGGGCGTCGGATACCGCGCACAGGTCAAAGGAAAAAAATTGGTCGTGAACGCCGGTTATTCACAACCGGTCGAACTCGATATCCCGGAAGGGATCGACATGGAGTGCCCGACCAACACAGAGATAAAAGTCAGTGGAATCGATAAGCAGGCAGTTGGCGAGTTCGCCGCAATCATTCGCAAGGTAAGGGAGCCCGAACCCTATTTGGGCAAAGGAATCCGTTACCGGGACGAACACATACGTCGTAAAGAAGGGAAAACTGCCAAGTAAGGCAAAGAGGTGAGAATGAATGTTTAAACCAATCAACAAGAATGCGCAGCGCAAAAAGCGTCATTTCCGCATTCGTTCACGTATTAAAGGCACAGCTTCGAAACCTCGTCTGAACGTTTTCCGTTCCAAC